>JANOYJ010000501.1:0-4302 GCA_031428815.1 Phyllobacterium sp. | reverse complement strand
GACCTATGACGATCAGGGTGTATTCCTCAATGTCATCGGCAAATTCTGACACCGTTTTGAGGTCAGAATTATCCTAACCGATCGTTAAGGCACTTCGCGTTAAGCTGTCTTTTAGAATTCAGGGGGCTGAGGACTGATATGTTTGCAAGCATGACAAATACGATGGACAGGGTGATCGATTGGTTCATGCCGGATTGGTTGCGCGGCGACGTTCAATCAGAAAAACGCGTCCGGATGTTCCTTATAAGTCATCTTTTCGGACCGTTCCTTGGTCATCCGATTACCATCTTTATGCTTGTCAAAGATCCTGATCCCTATCCTCAGGCGCTGATCCTCGGCATTTCAATTTCGCTTTTTTGGGCGTTTCTATTTGCCGTCAAATATTTGAGGGTTGACTACGAAAAGCTGGCACTTGCCTCGGTGCAGAATTTAATTTTTGCCATCCTTTGGGGTGCATATAATTACGGCGGTGCTAGCTCCCCATTCTTGGCTTGGCTGCTTGTCGTGCCGCTGCTTGCATTCTTTTACTTGGGCTCCACACCTTTCACGCGACTCGCCGTTCTGGCTGAGATTATGTTGAGTATGGGTGCATTCCTCACGGCCTATCTCGCTGATGGTTTCCCGGTTCATATTCCCGTCGAAAACATGGTGATTATCGGTATCGTATCGACGGTATGCGCCTCCGCCTATGTGTTCATGATGGCGATTTATTACGCGACAATTGTGGATTCTCAATCTGGGCTCATACAGGAAATCGCCCGCCACCAATCGACAATGACACAGCTGACGAATGCCAAGGAAGAAGCTGAAGCCGCCAACGGCGCGAAGTCCGACTTCCTTGCTAAGATGAGCCATGAACTGCGCACACCCCTCAATGCGGTGATTGGCTACAGCGAAATTTTGCTCGAAGACGCAGAGATTGAAGGGCGCGGCGAACAGATTTCGGATCTTCAAAAGATTAGCGCCGCCGGCAAGCATCTGCTCTCCATGGTCAATGACATTCTCGATATATCGAAAATCGAGGCTGGCAAGATGGAGCTTTATCTCGAGCGCATGTCGCTGGACCGTTTCGTCGATGAAGTCGAATTCACCTGTCGACCAATGGTAGCCAAGAATACCACTGCCTTCATGGTTGAGCGCGGAAAAAGCCTTGGAACCATTGATGCAGACGCCACAAAATTACGTCAGGCTGTCATCAATCTTTTGTCCAACGCAGCTAAATTTACCCAAAATGGCAAAGTGACTCTCTCTGTTACCCGCGAGACGATTGACAAGGCGGATTGGGTTCGCATTTCTGTCGAAGACACAGGCGTCGGCATGACGTCCGAGCAACAAAAAAATCTATTTTCAAACTTCCAACAGGCAAATGCCTCTATCGCGGCGAAATACGGCGGTACGGGCCTTGGACTGTCGCTAAGCCAAAATTTGTGCCAGCTCATGGGCGGCAAAATTACAGTTGAAAGCACTTCCAGCGCGGGATCTTGCTTCACCATTATGTTGCCTGCCTTGCAAGCCAAGGGCACCGTGCTTGAGCGCATAAATGAAAGAAAGCCGGTAACTGCCCGTAGCGCCCCGCCTGTCGTTGTGGCTGCAAGCGCGTTGGCAAAGGCGGCCAGCGAGGACGACGATATGACGGCCGATGAGCGTAACCTCATCACAGCGCCAACTATGCCAAAGTCCGCGAATGCCGAAAAGACGGTGCTGGTCATTGATGACGATCATTCAGTACTTGAACTCGCAGAGCGCCTTCTCACCAAAGAAGGTTATCGCACGTTGATGACCGACAATCCGCAGACTGGCTTGCAGATGGCAAGAACCGTGCGTCCCGACATCATTATCATCGATATTGTCCTTCCAGGCACAAGTGGCTGGAATATTCTCAAGGATATTCGTGCTGATCGTAATTGTGCCGGTTGCAAGGTCGTTATGGTGAGCGTGATGGATGAGCGTTCAACGGCCTACCGCGCTGGCGCTGATGCCTTCCTCGGCAAGCCTTTGGATCGTGATACCATGATTAAAACTTTTGAATCACTGGCCGAAGGTGGTCTCGTCGAAACCAAACGCGCAAGTTAATTTTTACAACCCCGGTGAACACTGGATAATCATAATGTCACTCATTCTGATCGTAGAAGACAACCCGATGAACCGCGACGTGCTCGGCAGACGCCTGGAGCGTCGCGGGTTTGAAGTCCGGTTTGCCGAGGATGGCCCTTCCGGCATTATCGCGGCAAAGGCCATTCAGCCTGACTTGATCCTCATGGATATTGGTCTGGGTGAAATGGATGGGTGCGAGGCGACACGCCGCATCAAGGCTGATCCAGAAACCGCAATTATCCCGATTATTGCGCTCACAGCGAGTGCTTTTGAATCGGACCGGGAGAAGGCATTGCGCGCTGGTTGTTGCGACTTTGACACCAAGCCTGTCGACTTGGCGAGATTGCTTGGAAAAATGGATACTTGGCTTCACGCGGCCTAACAATTCTGGCAGATAATCAAAAATAAACAAAAACCGCGCCGGGTAAGGGCGCGGTTTTTTAATGGCAGTCTCAGACCGTTAGGCTGCTGCTACTTCGGCGCTTTTGCCCAATGAATGCAGCCAACTGCGCAATTCCTGAAAGTTGAGCGGCTTCTGCATAGTCTTGGGTCTTGCCAAGCCAAGCTCCTCTGCGAACCGTGCCGCCGAGTAGAGTGTGCTTTGGTCCTGACCGCTAACAATGATAATAGCCCCGTCATACTTGTCTTCGGCCAGCATTCTGAACAGGTCCATGGCATCGACATTTGGCATACAAATGTCGACAGCCAGTATGTTAGGCTCAAGTTGGCGGATAAGTTCAACAACACCGCGTGAATCTGATGTGGCGAAAGCCTCGTATCCGCACCGTTCAGCCACCCGCACAACCAGCTCGGCGGAGGATGGATCGTCGTCTACTGCTAACAAACTAAGCGTCATGATATCCCCCTCGCACTCAACTCAGGCAGCGTCTGAAATCTGCATCGGTTGCTGGATAGTTGCGATGTTGCGGTACGGACGGAAGTCAACTTCCGCGTACTGCATCGCTTTGACCATTGAGCTGATCAGCGTGTCAATTTCGTGCTTTTGATGATTTGCCATCACTTGCACGCGGAACCGTGCTCCACCTTGCGGAACCGCTGGATACTCCACCAGGTTGGCAATCGCGCCAAGCTCACTCAGACGATGTGCCGCGATACGGGCCTGCCCCTCTGCGCCAACACGGACCGGCACAATCGGTGACGGATCTCCAAGTGTTTCAAGGCCGGCCTTGGTCAATTCAGCACGCATATACAGAATATTGTCCATCAATGCGCGGCGGCGGTCGCGGCCCTCTTGAGAGCGGACAATATCAAATGCCGCCATCACAGAAGCGGCTTGAACCGGAGACAATGCATTCGAGAATGTCTGTGTCGCTGAATAGTACTTCAGGTATTCTTTCTGGGCGCGGTTTTTTACAGCAATGAAGCCGCCATTTGATGCAAATGTCTTGGAGAAGCTTCCGATGATAATATCAGATTTATCGAGTGCGTTCTGCAGACCGATATGTCCAAGGCCGTCCTCGCCGATACAACCAAAGTCATGGGCGCAATCAACGAGCAGCGTCGCATCATACTCTTCGCAAACCGCCTTCAGCGCACCAATATCTGGTGTATCTGAGTGCATGGAGAATAAGCTCTCCGTAACGACGAGAATTGCGTTTTCAGTGTCATGGGCGCGGATTTTCTGCAAACGACGCTCAAGACCCTTAACGTTCAAATGTCCATGGAAATGGATATTGCCCGTGGCCGAGCGTGCACCTTCCTGCAAACAGGAATGCGCCAAAACATCCAATACAACATGATCGGAAGGGCGCACGAAACCTTGAACGGCAGCAAAGCCCGCTGACCAACCTGTCGGATAGAGTACAACTTCACGACCGTGAACGAATTCCGATATGGTCCGTTCGAGTTTTAGTGAGTTGTGCGTATTTCCAAGTAGAGCGGCAGAACCTGCGCTGTGAACGCCGTATTCCCTGATAGCTTCAATCGCGGCTTCCTTAACCAAGGGATGCGACGAGAGGCTCAAATAATCCTGTGAAGCGAAATTCACGCCTTCAACGGTCTCGCCCAAATCATCACGTGCAATGCAGGTGGTTTTGGGTGCGGTGTCCGTGGACTTTGAATAAGGCCAGAGCTTGTGTGTGCGGCGTAAGTCTTGCCAAGCATAAAACCCATCAGTGCGCCCAAGAAGGTCCACACCACGGATTTCCTTATAGTCACGCAAGCTGCCGTTTAGCGCTTCCATTGGCA
>JANOYJ010000500.1:0-2388 GCA_031428815.1 Phyllobacterium sp. | reverse complement strand
CGGGCGCTGGTTTTTGAACGGGCGCAAGATGTCGGACTGCCGGTGATTTTGGTGACGCATGAGCCGTCGGACGCTGACGCCGCAGGCGGTGAGATTTTCCGGATCGGCTGATGCAGAAATCACTTCCCATATTGCCGGTTTCCGACTGTATCGACGCTTTGCAAGCCGCACTCACAGAAATGGGGAATGCTGTCCTTGTCGCACCGCCGGGTGCGGGCAAAACCACGGTTGTGCCATTGGCTCTCCTCGATGCGCCTTGGCGCAATGATCGGATGATCCTCCTCCTCGAACCGCGTCGCCTCGCGGCCCGTGCCGCCGCGCGGCGCATGGCTGAATTGCTCGGCGAGCAGGTCGGGCAGACAATCGGCTATCGAATGCGGTTGGATTCAAAGGCGTCAGCTAAGACCAGAATCTTGGTGGTGACCGAAGGCGTGTTCGCGCGGATGGCTCTGGACGATCCAGAACTCTCCGGCATCGCGCTTGTCATTTTCGATGAATTCCACGAGCGCAGTCTCGATGCCGATTTCGGCTTGGCGCTCGCACTCGACATCAAGTCTGGTCTGAGGCCGGACTTGCGGCTGCTTGTCATGTCCGCGACATTGGACGGTGCACGGGTGGCGGCTTTGCTGGACAATGCGCCGGTCATCGAAAGTCTCGGGCGCAGCTTCCCGATTGACATCCGCCACGAAGACCGCAAGCCGGATGAGCGCATCGAAGACGCGATGGCGCGAGCTATTCGTAAGACATTGGCAAACGAGAAGGGCGACATCCTCGCCTTCTTACCCGGAACACGTGAGATCAACCGCGTGGCATCGCTATTGGAAGGCAGAATTGCAGAGAACACGATCATTGCGCCGCTCTACGGTGCGCTGTCCATGCAGGAGCAGGATGCCGCCATCCGCCCCTCACAACCGGGTAAGCGTAAAGTCGTCTTGGCAACGGCGGTGGCCGAAACCTCGATTACCATTGATGGTGTCACCGTCGTCATTGATTCGGGCCTGCAGCGTCTGCCGAAATTCGAACCGGCATCCGGCGTGACGCGGTTGGAGACGGTGCGCGTTTCAAAGGCCTCCGCCGATCAACGCGCCGGTCGTGCTGGCCGCACGGCACCCGGCATCGCCATCCGGCTCTGGCGCAAGGAGCAGACCGTTTCGCTACCGGATTTCACCCCGCCGGAAATTCTCGAAGCGGATTTATCGGGCTTGGTTCTGGACGCTGCGGCGTTTGGCGTCCCGGATTTGAAACAACTTAAATTCCTTGACCCGCCTCCCGCACCGGCACTGATTGAAGCAGGTAAACTCTTGAATGAGTTGGGCGCTTTAGCAGCGGACAACCGCGTGACTAAGATGGGCGAAGCCATGCGCCAACTCGCTTTGCCGGTGCGCCTGTCGCATATGGTTGTGCGGGCGGCTGAATATGGTCATGCGCTGGAGGCTGCAGAAATCGCAGTATTGCTGACCGAACGTGGATTGGGCGGCAATGATGTGGATGTCGAGGCACGTTGGTCCAATTTCCGCCGTGACCGTGCGCCGAATGTTATTGCGGCGCGGGGGCTCGCCAAACAGATCGCGGCAAAATTTCCGCAGGGCAGTGCAACGGAAATCGTGACTGCCGGAGACCTCCTGCTTCACGCCTATCCCGATCACGTTGCCAACGCGCGGGGCCGCCTAGGGCAATTTCTTTTAGCCAATGGTCGCGGTGCGGAGCTTGATCCATCACACTCCCTTGCTGCCGAGCCTTGGCTGGTCGTTGCCGATATGCAAGGTACGGCGGATAGGATGCGCATAGTGTCGGCGGCGGAAGTGGCAGAATCCAGCATCTTGGATGCGCTTTCGCACATTATCGTAACACGCGAGGAAGTCACCTTTGATAGGGCCCGCCGCTCCTTGCGCCGACGCAAGGAAACCCGTCTCGGCGCCATTGTCATCTCCGAACAAATGCTCAAACCGCCAAGCGGTGATGAAGCCGACACAGCAATGATCGACGCGATCCGCCTGCATGGATTGCACATTCTCGATCTGCCGAAAGACGGGCAAGTGCTGCGAAAGCGTATCGCATGGCTGCATCGTGCTCTCGGCGAGCCGTGGCCGGACGTTTCGGAGAGCGCCTTGCTTGAACGCGTTGACGAATGGCTGAAGCCTTGGCTGAACGGCGTCAGCGAATTGTCGAAAATACCGCATGGCAACTTTCTCGACGGCCTGCGGGCGCTGATCCCTTACGATTTGCAACGCAGGTTCGATGAACTCGCCCCGACGCATTTCACCGTGCCGACCGGTTCGAATATTCCAATCCGCTATGAGGATGAAGAACTGATCCTGTCCGTCCGGGTGCAGGAATTGTTTGGTCTGCAAACGCATCCAGCGATCGCCAATGGCAAAGTCCCTCTGC
>JANOYJ010000499.1:0-7564 GCA_031428815.1 Phyllobacterium sp. | reverse complement strand
CCGCTCGCTGCTTTGATGCACCATGCGTTCATCAACCAGAATGACAGTGACCTGCTCCCACGCGAGTTCAAGCCGCGACAGTTCTTTGAAAAAGCGCACCGGCGTGGAACCGCCCGACACCGCCAAAACAGCGCGGCCTCTCAAAGCGATGGCATCAGCGAGTACATCACGCACCTTGGCCGCCAGTCCTGCCGCCAAGGCATCGCCTGAGGCAAATTCCTCAAACGCGGGTTTTTGCAAGCCCATGACTAGTCGCTCTCGTGCCAAGTGCGGCCATCGCGCTCAATCAGCGCGATTGAACCGGACGGGCCCCATGTGCCGGAGGTATAGGTCTGCGCCGACTGTGCGGTCTCCTCCCAGGCGGCAAGGATCGGGTTGACCCATTGCCACGCGGCTTCCACCTCATCGCGCCGCATAAACAGCGTTTGATTGCCGCGCACGACATCCATCAACAGCCGCTCATAGGCGTCCGCATTGCGCGCCTGAAACGAGTCCGCAAACGTCATGTCCAAAGGCACATGTTTCAAGCGCATGCCGCCCGGACCCGGATCTTTAATCATCATCCACTGCTTGACCCCCTCGTCGGGCTGTAGACGGATAACCAGTTCATTGCGGTTGATACGACCGGCATTGTCCGGGAAAATCGAATGCGGCACGGCTTTGAACGAGATGACAATTTCCGACATGCGCTCAGCAAGACGTTTTCCGGTGCGAAGGTAAAACGGCACACCCGCCCAGCGCCAGTTGGATATTTCGGCTTTAATGGCGACGAAGGTCTCAATGTTCGAGGGCCCGCCGAGTTCCTCGACATAGCCCTTCACCGCGCCCGAAGTAGAGGCTCCGGCCTTGTATTGGCCGCGAACTGTCATGTCTTCGCAGTTCTTCGCCGTGATCGGCGTCAGCGAGCGCAGTACTTTCAGCTTTTCATCGCGCACGGAATTCGCATCAATGGAGGGCGGCGCTTCCATGGCGACCAAGCATAACAATTGCAGCAAATGGTTCTGCACCATATCGCGCAGTGCGCCTGCTTTGTCATAATAACCCGCACGGCCCTCAAGCCCGACTGACTCGGCCACCGTGATCTGCACATGGTCGACGTAAGTGGAGTTCCACAGCGGCTCATACAGCGCATTGGCAAAGCGCAATGCCATCAGATTCTGCACCGTTTCCTTGCCAAGATAGTGATCGATACGGAAAATCTGATGCTCGGCAAAATCATTGCCGATAAGGTCGTTCAGCGCCTTGGCCGATTCCAGATCGCGTCCGATCGGCTTTTCAACAACCACGCGCGATTGCGCCGTAATAAGCCCGTATTTCTTCAATTTATCAGCAATATCACCGAACAACGAAGGCGCTACGGCAAGATAAAAGGCGCGGACGCGCTTGATGGAGTCCTCATCAAACATCGCGGCCAATTGTTCCCAACCCGCATCGGCTTTTGCATCGACAGCGACGTAATAGAGCCGCGCAATGAACTTTTCGATCTCTGCCGGAACGCGTTCGGGCTCTTTGACAAATTCATTCAACGCCGCGCGGGCGAAATTGCGGTATTCCTCATTTGTCATCGCGGCGCGGGAGGCGCCGATAATGCGCGTGGGATCGCTGGTTTGCCCGGCCAATTGCCGGTGATACAGCGCCGGAATGAGCTTCCGTTCGGCAAGGTCGCCCGTGCCGCCAAACACCACGCAATCAAACGGCTCGACTGGAATTATCTGGGCAGTCATCTGTTAGTCCCTGTTTCATGTGCCGCGATTAATAATCTAATCGATTTAATATGACCAGCCCAAAGCGGGACTCATTCATCGGCCAAGGTGGATTAGTGGATTATTTTATGGTTCAAGTGACAAAGCAGATTTTTGGGTCATCTGCCAATAAAAATGAATAGGGCGGAGCGGAATGCACAAAGTTGTCATCTCAGGCACAGGCGTCTTCACGCCTGAGCAAACGATCTCAAACGCCGAACTGGTCCGCGCATTCAACGAATATGCCGCCCGTGAAAACGAAAAAAACGCTGCTGCGATCAGCGCGGGAACGCAAGAACCGATGGCGATGTCCTCGGAAGAATTTATTGTCAAAGCCTCCGGCATCGAGCGCCGTCATGTCTTAAATAAGAGCGGCATCATCGATCCTGCCATCATGAGCCCGGTCCTGCCCGCCCGCACCGATGATGAAATCTCGGTCATGGCCGAAATGGCGGTCGATGCTGCGGGCAAAGCCTTGGCCAAGGCGGGTCGCACCGCGCCCGACATCGACGCCGTCATCTGCGCCGCGTCGAACCATGAGCGCGCCTATCCGGCGATTGCCATCGAAGTGCAGCAGGCGCTTGGCATTAAAGGCTTCGGCTTTGATATGAATGTCGCCTGCTCCTCGGCCACCTTCGCCATCCAGACCGCCACCGACATGATCCGCGCCGGTTCCGCCCGCGCCATTCTCATCGTCAACCCGGAAATATGCTCGGCTCATCTCGAATGGCGCGACCGCGACTGCCATTTCATCTTCGGCGATGTCTGCACCGCGATCATTCTGGAGCGCGAATCCAAGGCGCATAGCGCCCATCAGTTCGAAATCATCTCGACCAAGCTCATCACCGAGTTTTCAAATAATATCCGCAACAACAATGGATTCCTCCGCCGCACAAGAGACGGCCAAATGCTTGACCGCCGCGACATGCTGTTCAAGCAGGAAGGCCGCAAAGTCTTCAAACAAGTCGTGCCTCTGGTTGTCGAACTCATCGCCGCGCATCTGGCATCGGAAGGCCTCACTTCCGCCGACGTCTCAAGGCTTTGGCTGCATCAAGCCAATAAAGGCATGAACGACATGATAGGCGCGAGAGTCCTCGGCCGCACACCCGAACCGTCGGAACAGCCTAACATCTTGCAAGACTATGCCAATACAAGCTCAGCAGGGAGCATCATCGCGTTTTCGAATTTCTCGGACGACTTGAAGAGCGGCGATCTGGGCGTGATTTGCTCGTTCGGCGCCGGGTATTCGGCGGGGAGTGTGATGGTGAGAAAGCGGTGAGAATAGTCGCTTGGTACGCTTTATGTCTCGCTTGAGATAAACTTGCGCAAGCGCTGCATTTGATTATGGTCTCGCGTCTAACGCAAGGCGGATGGGGCAGGGCTGACCTGCACCCCGCAATAGGACGCCGTAATGTTTTCGTTCAAAAACGTCCGAAGAAGTCGCTCCTTATCCCCAATCATCATATGGTCGTAAATCCGTGTAACTGACAACGCGATTGATCTACTCAAGTCCGATGATGCGACGTGAATGTTGCGATTGGTCTGTCCGGAAATTGTGAGGGCAATATTCTCGAATGCTCTTGACCATACTTCGCTCTGCGCCATTTCTATTGGGAGTGAATTGAGGGGAACACATGTCACACACCTATGACCAGCTCCGCATGGTTTTAATTCTCGGCTCCGGCCCGGATGTGATCCGCGCACGTTCATGGCCGCGCGAGCCGTTCACTCATATTGTGGCGATCAACAATGCTTGGCAAATCCGCGCCTGTTGGGATTATCTCATTCATCCCGAAGATTTCCCCACTGACCGGGAGCCGCACTCGCACGACCCTGAGACGCAAACGATCGTCACCGCAGATAACTACGTGCCGGTACAGAACCGCTTCGGAGGCTTTGTTTATGCCGGTGGCACCATGGCGTTCACCGCTGGCTATTGGGCGCTGGGTGAGTTGAAGCCAGACGTCATCGCCTTCCTCGGTTGCGACATGAATTACGATTCCAAGAAGACGCACTTTTATGGAAAAGGTACAGCTGACCCATTGCGCGATGACATCACGCTGCAAAGCCTTGAGGCGAAATCCGCACGGCTGATGACACTGGCAGCACTGCAGAATTGCCTCTGCCTCAATCTTTCTGACCAGCCAAACTCGCGGCAGGTTTTCCCGCGCACCGACCTTGCCGCGCTCTCAGGTCTCACCCGCCAGAAACATGTTGCCATGCTGGAGTCAATGCAAAGCAGCGTCGACGCGATAGGCTTGAATGCAGCGAGACAGCGGGAAGCAGATCTCAATTATTTCGTGCCTTCGGGCCGCTATTGGGAAGAGGCGCATCGATTTGATGCGGGCGAATTGCGACGGTTGGATGATCTGTGGCTGAGAGCCTCACATAACGGTGGAACCACACGCCGCACAGGGTAAAACAATGTCCAGCTAAAACCGGTCTTTCAGCGCAAACCAGTTTAGCGCCAGAAACAAAAGCGGTGCACGAAAACGCCTTCCGCCGGGAAAGGCCGGAATTTTCAAATCTTTAAAGGGCTGCAAGCCATCAAAATTGCCGGTAACGCTCTCCGCATAAAGCCGTCCGGTATAGTTCGACAGCATCACACCATGACCGGAAAATCCGCCAATTGAGGTGACATTTTGCATCACCTCGCGCACAAACGGTTTGCGCGGCATGGTGATGCCGACATAACCGCCCCACGCATGGGTGAGTTTGACGTTGGACAGTTGCGGATAGACTTCTGCAACCTGCCGGCGCACCCCGTTTTCGATCTCGGCGGGTGAATTAGCCGAGTAAATCTCGCGCCCGCCAAAGAGAAGCCGGTTGTCTTTTGACTTGCGAAAATAGCGCACCACAAAGCGTGAATCATCCACCGCCTCGCCGCCGGGAATGATTTCTGTGTTGGAGGGCAGAGGTTCCGTCGCACCAATAAACGAGCCAATCGGCATAATATGCGCCGCCGAGACCGGTTCCAAATCGCCGCCATAGGCATTGAGCGCGAGCAGCGCTTTCTTCGCCGTCACTGTGCCGGTCGAGGTGGTGGCAATGACCTTACCACCCGTGCTGGTGAGCGATGTGACTTTGGAATTTTCGTAAAGTTTGGCCCCAGCCTTTGCCGCCACGTTGGCCGTGCCAACCAATAATTTCAGCGGATGGATATGACCCGTCCCCGTATCGCGGACACCGCCCAGAAAGCGGGATGAGCCGACGCGCTGTTTGGTTTCTGATGCATCCATATAGGTGACGTGGTCATAACCATAACGCGCCATGGCTTCGGGATGGGCTTGGTAATCCTTGATATAGGATTTCTTATGCACCACGGACAATTGCCCCGGCGTGTAATCAATATCGATGTCATGTTCCTTGGCAAAGCCGATCAAATGCGCCTTGGCCGCCTCCGCCATGTCGAACAGCGCCTTGGAGCGCTCAAAGCCGAACTCGGCCTCAAACTCCTCGACCCAGCCGCGCTGTCCGGTACCCAATTGCCCGCCATTGCGACCCGACGCGCCATCACCGAACCGGTGCTGTTCCAAGAGTACGACTGAGACGCCCGCCTTGGCCAAATGTGCTGCGGCAGAAAGTCCGGTAAACCCGCCGCCGATGATCAGGACGTCAGCATCGCAAGAGCCGTCGAGCGCCGGATAGTCCGGTCGCTCGCCGACGCTCGCCTCATACCATGAGACACCCGGCGAAATCGGGCTTTGATAGACGCTCATTCCTCACACATTCATCAGGAGGAATTCGCGCTCCCAAGGCGAGATCACCTGCATGAAAGTTTCAAACTCACCGCGTTTGACGCCGCCATAGATCGCAACAAACTCATCCCCGAACACGGTGCGGAACTCTTTTTCCGCTTCAAACAAGGCCAGACCTTCGAGGAGGCCACGCGGCAATTGCACACCGCCGCCATAGGTGTTGCCACCGCTCGGATCCGTCGGCTTGATTTTGTTCATCATGCCAAGATAACCCGCCGCGAGCGACGCCGCTAAAGCGAGATACGAGTTCGCATCGGAGGACGGCAGCCGGTTCTCCACCCGTCTTGCCGCTGGCGAAGACGGTGGCACGCGGAACGCCGTCGTGCGGTTGTCATAGCCCCAAGCCGTATTGACGGGTGCGGACATACCGGGTGTTAAACGCCGATACGAGTTCACATAAGGCGCCATCATAACCAGCAATGAGGGCACATAGCGTTGCATACCACCGATGAAGTGGAAGAACTCCGGCGTCTCGGAGCCGTCTTCGGCGGTGAAGATGTTTTTGCCGGTCCGCTTGTTGATGATCGACTGATGGATGTGCATGGCCGAACCCGGCAGCCCCTGCATGGGTTTAGCCATGAAGGTCGCATACATGCCATGCTTCAGCGCGGCTTCGCGAATGGTGCGCTTGAACTGAAAAACCTGGTCAGCCAAAAGCACCGGATCGCCGTGGCGCAGATTGATTTCAAGCTGGGACGGGCCCTCTTCATGGATCAGCGTATCGATCTCAAGTCCTTGCTTTTCCGAGAAGTGATATATGTCATCGACCAATTCGTCGAACTCGTTAATGCCCGCAATTGAATAGCCTTGGCCGCCCGAAATCGAGCGCCCGGAGCGACCACGCGGGGCCTGCAATGGCAAGTCCGGATCAATGTTTTGTGCCACAAGATAAAACTCGATTTCCGGCGCGACAACCGGCGTCCAGCCCTTGTCAGAATAGAGTTTGACGATATGGCGCAACAGATTGCGCGGCGTGTAGCGGATGGGATCGCCTTTTGAATCCACGATGTCGCATATGACCTGCGCCGTGGGGTCTTCTTCCCATGGGACGGAAGAGAGCGTTGATAGGTCCGGCACAAGCTTCAAATCGCTGTCGAGCGGATCATGGCGGAAATCACCGGATTCGTCCGGATAATCTCCGGAAATCGTCTGACGGAAAACAGCGTTCGGCAAAGCCAAAGATGTCTCGGAGGTGAATTTTGACGAGGGCATCATCTTGCCCTTGGGCACACCGGCAAGGTCCGGCGTGATGCATTCTATGTCCTCAATATTACGCCAGGAAAGCCATTCCTTGGCTTCCTTCCAATTCTTGACGCCCATGAGGCTTTTGACGTGTTTGGGGGTTACTCTGCGTTTGGTAGCGGATTTTTTTTCGGGCGTTTCAAGCGCCATGATGCACCGGCTTATTTGTTTCGGATACGCTCACTCTAGCCGCGAACCCGTCACAAAGGGAAGGGGTGGGTTGCTTCAAACAATGGTGCAGTGCACTTTGAACCTTTTTCACGCACATTGCGACAGAGTTATGGTTCATGTAAATTGCCCGAGGGGCAGCCACAAAATCGGGGAAACGCAGATCATGCGCAAATTCGTCCTATCACTCACATTCATCGCCGCTGCTCTCACATTGGATGCGGGCTTTGCCTCCAGGGCCTCCGCACAATATTGTGAAGGCACGGTTCGCGGGCTTTCCAGCCACTACAATCCACGCACCGGTTCCGGCTTCCTCGCCGTCCGCGCCGGCCACACCCGCTCCGCCACACAACTCGGCGAGTTGTTCAATGGCGATAAGGTCGAGATTTTTGACCGCTGGGGCAATTGGTACCGCGTCGCCGCTCTGGATGGGTCGTCAGACGGTTGGGCGAGCGTGAAGTGGATACGCAATGATTGCCGCTATTGATACGGTGTGGTTCACGAGTGCTCTCGCGTGGTTCGTCATCCCGGATCCGCGAAGCGGAATCTGGGATCCATGCAAGAACGGTTGCACACAAAACTTGCGTAACTTTCTCGAAAGTTCAATCCCCCGATACAGCGCCATCATTTTCAGCTATAGCAGGAAACATTGTC
>JANOYJ010000498.1:0-5141 GCA_031428815.1 Phyllobacterium sp. | reverse complement strand
GCTGGCGGTGGGTGATGGTTGGGCTTGGTGTCACCAGCGTTGTTATCGCCGTAGTGATTTTTGCCTTGGTGAGAGATCCTGAGCGGGTGGAGACAGAGACCAAAGCCGGGCTTTCCGGATATTGGACGTTGATGAAAGATGTGCGGTTTTGGCCCTTGTTTCCGATGATGGCGATTTCCTATACGCCTGTTGTCGGCATCCGCGGCCTCTGGTCCGGGCCTTACCTGCATGATGTCTACCTATCCGACGCGGCGCAGATTGGCGTTGTCACGCTTTGGATGGCGTTCGGAATGATTGCCGGCAGTTTCATGTATGGCCCGCTGGACCGGCTTCTTGGCAGTCAGAAATGGGTGATTTTCGGCGGCAATCTTGTGTCGCTGAGCGCCCTCATTTTTTTAGCGATGTTTCCTGTGTCGAGCATCCTTGCCGTGACGATTGCATTGGTTTGCATCGGGCTGTTCGGCATGAGCTATGGCCTGCAAATGGCGCATGGGCGCTCGTTCATGTCGCATGATCTGGTCGGGCGCGGTGTGACTCTGATGAATTTTTTTAACATCACAGGTGTCGGCATCATGCAGTTCGCCACCGGCGCACTGGTGACTGCGTCCAGTGATGCAACACGTCCTGAAGCCGCTTACTCAAACCTCTTTTGGTTTTACGCCGTGCTGTTGGCGCTAACGCTTGTGATCTTCGCCTTCTCCAAAGAAGCGGTCAAAGCCCCAACGATTGAATAAAGGCAATTGCCTTGGCCGAGACTTCTTCGGTCTTTTCCGGTGATAGCGCGTCACCGGCGATCACATGCTGATACGGGTCTTCCGGGTTCACAACAATCAGCGTCTCGGTTTTGGTACCCCAACGGGCAATGCGCTCTTTGGTCAAATCTGGACTAACGACTTTGTCGGTTTCCGCGTAAATAAAAAGCGTCGGCACTTTGATATTTTCGACCTGTGTACCGCGCGCGAGTTTGGTGAGCGCGGCCATGGGCAGGATTGCATCAGTCGGGTATTTCGGCGTCCAAAATTTGCCGTGCAGGGCGTTGACCGGCGTAAATTCGCGCTCCGGTCCGATAATTATTTGCGCCAATTGCCGCCCGAACGGCATGGTCAGCAGAAACGAGCCAGACGCCTGCACGCCGTAATTGGGCGAGACGAAAATCATGGCCGCGATGTCTTGGGAGAGTTTCAGATCGGTCGCCGCCCAAGTTGACAGCCCCGCGCCGGTCGAGGTCGCGATGATGATAACTTTTTCACCGATGAGTTTGCCAATCGCGAGCGCTTCAGCAAAATCAATGGCCCAGGCATTTACTGTGGCAACTGCCATGGCGGAACCGTTTTGGCCATGGCCTGTAAGGCGGGTGTAATAGAGGTTGGCACCGAGCGCAGCGGCGATCTTGTCGGGTACCGGGCGAATTTCACCTTTTGAGGCGGAGAAGCCGTGGATGTAAATGATGGCAAGCTTGGTCTTGGCTTTTGAGTTCGGAAACGCCCAGATGATTTCTTTCTGTAGCCCCTCGCGAATACCGGCAACTTCGGACTCGCGCTTCGTGAGATAGGCGTCGGGGTCGTTGCCGATACTGGCCGGATCAAAGGTGATCGCCGTGTCGGCAGGTTCGCGCGGGCCGAAAATGAACAGGGCAATGAGCGCGATGAGTAGAATAGTCAAACCATACAACATCTTCCGCACTGCTCTCCTCCAAACTTCTTTTTATTTGACGTATTGGTAAGAGCCACAAACGTCAAAAGCAATTGCCTTACCCCCATAATCCCGCCATGCTGTACGAAACTCAAAGCGGCTAGGAGACAATTATGGCAGTTCGGGGGGTGGGTTTGCGGCAAGTATTACTGCCGGAGTTCGGTGAACCAAGCGTGATGCCCGCCATTCCAAAGCAACTCTATGTAAACCGCGTTGAGGAGTGCCTTTTGCACGCGAAAGCGGCGGGATTTGATCTCGTCATCGTCTATGGTGACCGCGAACATGTGGCCAATATCGCCTATCTGTCCGGTTACGATCCCCGTTTTGAAGAAGCCCTGCTGATTTTTGGCAAGACAGAGACACCGCAGCTTTTGATTGGCAATGAAGGCTGGGGTTATGCTGAGCTTTGCGACGGCCCGTATGAGCGGATTTTGTGCCAGACATTCTCACTTCCAGCGCAGCCGCGCGGCGAGTCAAAGGGCTTTCCGGATATTCTCGCAGCTTCGGGTGTCTCAAAAGGCGCGAGAGTTGCCGCCATTGGTTGGAAACCGGTGACGGCGCTGGACAATGGATTTTCCGATGGCGCGGTTGATATTCCTGAGTTCATCACAGCGGAAGTGCGCAAACTTATAGGCCCTTCCGGTTCGATGACAAATGCCGCGGGCCTCCTGATGAACCCGCGCGACGGGATGCGGGCAATCAATGAGGTGGATCAACTCGCAATGTTTGAGTTTTCCGCAACCTTCACCTCGCAAGGCCTGCGTAATGTCTTGAGCGCAGTTGAACCCGGCATGAGCGAAATCGCCGCCGCACGATATCTTGGCATGAACGGTCTGCCGCTATGCTGTCACCCAATGTTGTCTGCGGGCAAACGCGCTTCTTACGGGCTTCCCAGTCCGAGCCTTAACATCCTGCGGCGCGGCGATCCCGTGACAATGGCTTATGGTGTATGGGGCGCGCTAAACGCACGGGCAGGATTTCTTGTCGAAGACGCCAAGGAGCTACCGGTGTCCATCCAAGATTATGTGGATAGGCTCGTTTCACCCTATTTCTCAGCAGTGGTTGACTGGTATGAAACGCTGGCGACAGGCGCAACCGGGGGCAGCCTTTGGAGCGCCATTCACGATCGCATCGGCAGCAGCTTTTTTAACGTCACACTTAATCCCGGCCATTTAATTCACTTGGATGAATGGATGCATTCTCCGGTATTCAAGGATTCAGATATTCCGCTGCGATCCGGCATGGCGATGCAGGTGGATGTCATTCCAGCAACGGGGACACCCTATTTCACCTCAAACATCGAAGACGGCATTGCCATCGCCGACGCGGCGTTGCGTGATGAACTTGCCCAGAAGTATCCCGAAACCTGGTCGCGAATTCAAGCGCGGCGACGCTTCATGATCGAAACTCTTGGCATAAAGCTACGCCCGGAAGTGTTGCCGTTCTCAAACATTCCGGCGTTCCTTCCGCCGTTTTGGCTGGCGCGAGACAAGGCGATGACTGTCACGGCCCGTTGAAACCTGAATCGCCAGTTCTAGGTTGCAGGAGATCCTCCGGAGACCGCCGATGAAACGCGCCACTCTTATTGCCTATGCTTTGCCTGCGCTTCCCTTGGCCGCGCTGACCCTGCCGCTGTATATACTGGTGCCGACATTTTATTCGGAGACGCTTGGCCTGTCGCTCGCCTCAGTTGGTGCGGCGCTTCTGTTTGTGCGGATTTTTGATGCGCTGAATGATCCCTTGATCGGAGTAATGGCGGATCGTTGGCGACCCGTTTTTGGGCGCAGGCGCGCAATGTTTGCGCTGTCGCTGCCCGTCACGGCTTTGGCCGCGTGGAAGCTGTTCTGGCCGCCTGATGGGGTGAGCGCATTTTATCTTGTCACATGGGGATCGGTTCTCTCTGTCGGACAGACGATGGCGCTCATTGCGTATTCGGCATGGGGCGCGGAAATGCAGGGCGGTTATGACGCGCGAGCGCGGATTGCGGGGTATCGAGAAGGGTTCACTTTGCTCGGCACCTTGGTGGCGATTGCGCTGCCGTTTTCTATTGGTCTGTCGACGAAGGATGGTGTGCATGGATTGGCTGCCATGGCGATGTTCGTGGCGCTCGCTTTGCCTCTGCTTGGGGCGATAGCGATTTGGCGCGTGCCAGAGCCGAAGGACTATTCCACTCAGCGCATCAGTTTTGTTGGCGGCCTGAAAGCGCTGATAGCCAACCGTCCGTTTACCCGTTTGATTGTTGCGTTTTTTCTCAATGGTCTTGCCAATGGCATTCCCGCGACCTTGTTCCTGTATTTTGTCTCCAGCGTGCTTGAGGTCAGTGCGATGCGGGGACCGCTGTTGTTCCTGTATTTCGCTTGCGGCATTGCGGGTGTTCCTTTGGCACTTTGGTTGGCTCATAGGATTGGAAAGCACCGGGCTTGGTGTTGGGCCATGCTGATGACCTGCGCCGCGTTCGCCTTTGCGCCCATGCTCGGGGCTGGAGATGTTGTGCCATTCGCGGTGATTGCCGTGCTTACAGGTCTGGCGCTGGGATTTGATCTGTCGCTGCCTGCTGCCATTCAGGCGGATGTGATTGACCTCGATACGTTGGCGAGCGGCGAGCAACGGTCTGGGCTTTACTTTGCCGCTTGGAGCCTTTCGACGAAATTGTCGCTGGCGCTGGGGGTCGGTCTGGTGTTTCCGATTTTGCAAGCGGCGGGATTTGATCCGCAAGCGAGCGATCGTGCAACGCCTGGCGCGTTGTTCACTCTGGCAGCGCTTTATGCTTGGGCACCTGTTGTTTTGAAACTCTTGGCAGTATCGCTGATGTGGAATTTCCCGATCAATCGGCAACAACAGGAAACAACGCGGCGTGCGATCGAACGTTCGGCTTAGCTACTTCTTGCCCGTCCCCATCATCCGCTTCATGATCGGAAAATAGGCCCAATAGGGCAGGATGCGCAGGAATTTCAGCACATAGGTAAAGCGGCGCGGGAAGGTGAGTTCGAAACCGCCCGTGGCAATGCCTTGAACAATGCGGGCGACCGCTTTGTCCACCGGCATGAGGGCGGGCATGGGAAAACTGTTCTTCTCGGTGAGCGGCGTTTCGATAAATCCGGGATTGATGACTTGGATTCGGATGTTCATGGTGTCGAAGTCAAACTTCAACGCTTCGGCCATGTTGATAATTGCCGCCTTTGAAGCGCCATATGCCGCCGCCGTCGGCAGGCCGGAATAGCCGGACACGGAGGCGACGAGCATGACCTGGCCGCGTTTGGCCGCTTTCATTTTTTTGACGACCGGCACCAAACCATTGACGTGACCCATGACGTTAATCGCGTAGGTGTCGGCGAATTTCTCGACTTTGAGGCGGTCGCCGCTGGTTGGCCAATAATTGCCTGCATTGAAAATGGCGAGGCTGATTGACCCTAAGCGGGTGGTGATGGCCTCGACAGTGTCGGCCATTT
>JANOYJ010000497.1:0-4234 GCA_031428815.1 Phyllobacterium sp. | reverse complement strand
TCCAAAACCACAGACGATGAGCTCATCTTCCGCGCGCGTCATGCCGACATAAAGTAGACGTCGAAATTCTTCTTCGCCGCGAGTCTTGAGCGTTTCATGCAATGACCGCGTTTTGGATGTCCGGTACTCCTTGACTGGCTCCCAGACAAACAGCGGCACGTCATCAGCCACGGTAAGCAATGGCACCGGGGGCGGAACATAGGGCGGCGGGTCGACTAGAAACACAATCGGTGCCTCCTGTCCTTTGGCGGCATGGACGGTCATGATTCGCACTTCGTCGCGACCGGCATCCATTTCGCGTTTAATTTCCGGCGCGGCGCTTTCTAACGTTTCGACAAAATCCTGAAGACCGGCAAGACCCGCTTTTTCGCTGGCAAGCGCATGGTTTAGGAACTCGTCGATAATCTCGCCCGCTTCGCTGCCGAGACGCTGAACGAGACGGGCGCGGACATGATGGCGGCTGAGAATTCGGGCAAAGAAGTCAAAGACCGGCACACGCGCTGCTTCTTCTCGCCAAGCGTCAAGTTCGGCCAAAGCGGCTTTGGTCTTGGAATCCGCGACGTTCGATTCTTGCATTTTTTCGTAAAGGCTTTGACCCTTCTCTCGATACGCGGCGAGATTTAGAAGTTCGGCGTCAGTAAACTTAAAAAGCGGACTGCGTAAAAGCGCGGCAAGCGATAGGTCATCACCGGGAAGCAAACAGAAACGGGCGATGGCCAGCAGGTCTTTGACCGCTATATGCGCGGTCAGGACCAAACGGTCGGCACCGGAAACCGCGATGAAGAGGTTTTTCAATTCGCGCGAAAGGGCAAGTACGAACGGGCCGCGTTTGCGCACCAGCACCATAATGTCGCGTGGTTCTATCACTCTGCCGGTCGCGGTGTTCAGCTTTTTTTTCTTCAGCCAGTCTTTGATGGTGTCGGCGATCGCTTTGGCGAGAAGCACCGGTGGTGCGGTTTCGTGCTTCAACCCTTCAGTCCAATCGTCCGGCACACCTTCTTTATCAGGAGGCAAAATGACCGGCCAGATTTCCACCCTACCCGGACCGTGAATACGAATAGGTTCATGCGGCTGGTAATGAATACCCGCGGAAAGGCCGCGCCGGTTGTCTGGAATGTCGAAGACCTTATCGACCGCGCTCAAGACATCGGCGGTTGAGCGAAAGGAGAGGTTGAGTTTGGCGCGGTCGAATGCCTTGTGGGCGTCTTTAGCGCGGCGTTTTGTGTCTCTGCCGGTCTCGGCGAATATTTCCGGACGGGCGCCTTGGAAGGAGTAGATCGACTGCTTCTCATCGCCCACGGCAAACAGGGTGCGGTTCTGGTTGCGGGCCGTCTCACCGGAGAAGAATTCTTCTGTCAAAGATTTGATGACCAGCCATTGCGGCGGGCTGGTATCCTGCGCTTCATCGACAAGAACGTGGTTGATGCCCTGATCGAGCTTATATTGCACCCAAGCGCTCGCGCCGGATTGGGTGAGAAGTTTTACCGTGCGAAAAATGATGTCGTCATGGTCGAGCAGCGTGCGCTGGGCCTTTAGCTTTGAATACTCGCTCAAGGCCGCATTGATGAGCTGAAAACCGTGACGTGAGAGTTGCGCGGTTTTTAGACGGGCGACATTATCGCTGATGGAGTCTATTTCGTCAGCGAGATTGTCAAAAATCTCCTCGATATTCGGAAAGGCATCAAGAAGTTTGCCTTTTACCAGATTTGAAATTTTGCGTCTGTCGCCGCCCTTTTTGTTGGTGACATCTTGCAATCGCTCAAATCGCTGACGCGGGTCGCTTTCTGTCAATACCGCTGTCAGGCGCTCGCCGAATTGAACTTGGGTCGAGAGGGTTGATGAACCCGCCACTGATTGCAAATTATGAAGTAGCGAAATGGGCGTACCCTTCAGCGGCCAAGCCTTTTCAACAATTCTCCCTTCGCTATCATCCACTGCGACACCTAGAAACTCAAACAGCCGCGCTTCGCTTTCGCCGTTGCCGTCAAAACCTTGAGTAAATTCGGCGAGATGCTCGCGGTCTCGGTGTTGCTGAGCTTGCTCGAGCAGGGTTTCAAGCGCTTTTTCGCCGACCGTGCCTATGATTTTTGAAACCGATATGGAGAGCCCGGAGTTCCCGTCGTTCTGCGCTTTTTGTAAAATCTGCCGCCGCGATTCTTGCAGGAAATGTGCACGAAGTTCATCGTCGATCAGTTCAAAGCGGCCCGCAATATTGGCCTCCAGCGGAAAACGACCCAGAATCATGTGGCAGAAGGCATGAATGGTTTGAATTTTGAGGCCACCCGGCGTTTCCAGAGCGCGGGCAAAGAGGCGACGGGCTTTTTTCAGTTTGGCCGGGCTTGGCACCTTGTCTTCGATGTCAAAAATCGCCTGTGTCAGAGTGGCGTCATCAAGGCTGGTCCATTCTGACAAGCGCTCGAAGACGCGGTTCGCCATGACGGATGCGGCGGCTTTAGTATAGGTGAGGCAGACGATGGTTGAGGGGTCAACATCGTCCAGCAAAAGCCGGATGACGCGCTCAGACAGGACATGGGTCTTGCCTGACCCGGCATTGGCAGAAACCCAGACCGACGAGGTCGGGTCCGAGGCTTTGGCCTGCTCGTCACGCGTTTCTTGCGGGATTTTCTTGATGGGGCGCTTACTCATCGCTGACCTCCTCCTTGTCACCGCCGGAAGACCATTCCAAAACGCGGGCGAGATGGTCATAGTCTCCATCAGTGTCTTTCGCCGGCAGCAGATGCGAGGCGTATGTGGCCTGCGGACTGTTAAAGCTCCCGACCAGTTTGACGAGTTGTGACCAAGCCTTTTCATTTAACTCATCGGCTGTGAGCTTTGTCGCTTTAGAGGGGACTTTATCAAGGTCCACTTCGCCTTTGGACAGAAGCCGATAATAGAGAAGTTGATTCGTGATGCGAGGCTTTTCCAAATCTCGGAACGCGCCGCGTGCCGCCAGCGCGCCCTCCAGAGCCAGTTGCGGATTGTAGAGTTTTGAGGCTTCCGTCGCGCTCGGCACAGAACTGGTCTTGTAGTCGATAATATCTATCGTGCCGTCATGGCGCACATCAATCCGATCGGCGCGGCCTGAAATGGTCGCGCCGGTTGCGCCGATAGGGGTGCGCTCTGTGCTGATCTCCGTAAAGCTTGTATCGATGTCGGTGCGGCGTTTCTGTTCGTTGTTGATGACCTCCGCGATCAGCTCCTCAAAGCGCGGCCACCAAAGCGCATAGACATCCGCCGGCAATTGCTCTTCGGCAAAGGCCTGTTCGCCAATGTCCCGGAGGGCGGATGCTGCTCCTTGTCCATCTTGAACCGGCACATTATTCGCAATGAACCTCCGCATGATTTCATGAAAGAGGTTGCCCCGCTCCCGCGCATCCGGATCACGAATGAGCGGATCAAGCGGTTTTAGTTTGAGAATTTTTGACGCATAAATTGAATAGGGATCACGGCGCAGCTTCTCGATGTCGGTAATCGAAAAATACTTGGGGCGAAGTTCAAGCGGCGGAGAGGGTTCCGGGCGCTTTTCAAGATCATTGTTTTCACGTTTGTCGAGCGCGTCAGCCCAATTCAGATATTGCTTCCCGCGACGGCGAAGTGCTGTGGTCTCTACGTCGCCAATATAGGCCGTCAAACGTTGCAGCCAACGCGAGGCGACGCTGGGCGCATTTTCCAATCGTGTGGATCGAGAAAGGATAACGCGCTCAGTGCCCAGACCCATCAGGAAATCATGCGCGGCCTGACCGATACGCCGTTCCGGCGGCTCCAGCGACATGGCGCTTTTCATACCGCGTGACAGGAATGGATCATCAGCCGGTCGGCCCGGCCATGTGTTTTCGTTCAGGCCTCCCAGCACCAACGTGTCGACTTCTTGCAGACGCGCTTCGAGCGAACCCCAGATGAAGACATTCGGATCGGAACCGGATTTCGGCTTGACCATTTTTCCGGCAATCAAGGCGGCATGGATGGAAGGCCAATCGGTGGGGATGAACGTGAAACCGGGATCGACGGTGAGCAGCCCCCGGAGATGATCGGCGAACGCTTCGCCACTGTCTCCGGCGTAAAGCGATTTTAATCCATTGTTTTCGTCATCGCCTATGCTTTCGAAGGCAGCGACAGACGCTCGGATGGCATCGGAAATTGTCAGGGCTTCAGTTTGTTGCTTCAAGTCGACAAGCGGTTTGATGGCTTCATTGAGTGTGAGCGCAAGAAGCCGTGCGTCCTCGATGTCTTTGCC
>JANOYJ010000496.1:0-1579 GCA_031428815.1 Phyllobacterium sp. | reverse complement strand
ACGCCTGGAAAACGCGCAAACCGCGTTCCACCAGTGCCGACGCCCCATGACGGCACGGCAACGCTATAGGCCGCGACTTTCTTCTTGACATCATCGATATTGATGCCGTTTCGGGCGAGACGATTGCCGAGCGAAGCGTAATCCTCTTTCAGTGCCTTGGTGCGTTTGGCATTTTCAACAGCAATCAGACCGGTTTCAATCATCATGTCCGTCGTCCTCAGCGCGTGAAGGACTGGGCGTTGCCCGCGTCCACATTGATAATGTTTCCGGTCGATTTCGCCGAAAGGTCCGAAGCGAAAAAATAGGCGGCTTCAGCGATATCTTCCGGATAGACGGAACGCTTCAGCATAGAGCGCTGGCGATACATGTCTTCCAATCCTTCCTTGTCGGTCTTGTAAGTCGAAGCACGCTGGGTCAGCCATTCGCCGGACCAGATTTTCGAGCCGCGCAAGACAGCATCCGGATTGACGACATTAACGCGTATGCCGATCTCCGCGCCTTCCAGCGCAAGGCAGCGGGCGAGGTGAATTTCAGCGGCTTTCGCCGTGCAATACGCCGCCGCATTCGGGCTGGCGGCTAGGCCATTTTTCGACGCCACGAAGATCACTGAGCCGCCGACATTCTGCGCACGGAACAGTTTAAACGCTTCACGACTGACGAGGAAATAGCCCGTCGACAATATATCCATATTCTTGTTCCAAAGCGCGAGTGTCGTCTCCTCAATAGGTGCTGATGAAGCGATACCTGCATTTGACACCAGAATGTCGAGGCCACCGAATTCCAAGGACGCTAACGCATAGGCCGCCGACACGTCCGTTTCGCTGGTGACGTTCATTTTGACAATGCGCACCACGTCTTCGCCATGGCGGGAGGCGAGGTTCTTGTGAACCTCCGCCAGTGCGCTGTCGTCAATGTCTGCAAGCAAGACGCAGGCACCTTCTTGAAGAAACCGCTCAGCCATAGCCGAACCAATACCGCCCGCACCCCCTGTCACCAATGCGATGCGCCCGGCCAGCGATTTTGCCTTTGGCATACGTTGGAGTTTTGCCTCTTCGAGCAACCAATATTCGATATCGAAAGCCTCTTGCGCGGGCAGGCCCTGATAGGTCGATACCGTCGACGCCCCGCGCATCACGTTGATCGCGTTGACATAGAACTCGCCGGAAATCCGCGCCGTTGCCTTGTCTTTGGCAAAGGTAATCATGCCGACACCGGGAACGAGGTAGACCACCGCATTCGGATCGCGCATGGCGGGTGAATTGTCGTGCTTGCAAGAATTGTAATAGGCCGCGTAGCCTTCGCGATACGTCGCAATGTCTGCTTCCAATCCCGCGATCGTCGTATCAATATCGGGTTTGGACGGATCAAAACTCACAACCAATGGGCAGATCTTTGTGCGCAGGAAATGGTCGGGGCAGGATGTGCCCATGGCAGCGAGTTCATTAAGGTGCTTCGAGCCGACAAACTCGAGAATAGCAGCACTGTCATCGAAGTGACCGGCCTTTTTCTCCGAGACGCTGATGAGCCCGCGAATGACCGGCATCAGTCTTTGCGCAATCGCCTTGCGCTCGCCAGCATC
>JANOYJ010000495.1:0-6360 GCA_031428815.1 Phyllobacterium sp. | reverse complement strand
CCTCGTTCAAGCCCATCCATTCCCTCGTCGCCGCTGTGATGCAAGGGGTCGGCATACCGTATCTGATGGTCAAGGGCGCAGCCTCGCCGCATAGCTATTCGATGACACCATCCGATGCCGAGGCTCTACAGAACGCTGATGCGATTTTCTGGGTCGGCCATGAGTTCGAGACTTTTCTTGATAAGCCCATCGATGCGCTGGGCGACAAGGCAACGGTCATTTCCTTTGAGGAAGCCGAAGGCATCAACAAGCTGCCACTGCGCGGAGGCGGTTCGTTTGATGAGCATGGGCATGAAGGCAAAGTAGCGCATGAGGCAAAAGCCGGTCACGAGGAGTATGATCTGCACGTCTGGATGGACCCGCAAAATGCACAGATCATTGTAAGCTTAATTGCGAAGACTCTAACCGCAAAAGACCCCGCCAACTCCGCCGCCTACAAAGCCAATGCCGACAAAATCAACGCCGCGCTTAATGCTCTCGAAGTGGAAATCACCGCGACCCTGGCGCCGGTCAAAGGCCGCCCCTTCATCACCTTCCACGACGCCTTCCAATATTTCGAAAAACGCTTCGGCGTCGAAGCCTCGGGTTCCATCACGATCAACCCCGACACCGCCCCCGGTGCCGCCCGCGTCGCGGAATTGCAAGCCAAAATGAAATCCCTCAACGCAGCCTGTGTCTTTGCAGAACCCAACTTCGAACCAAAAATCATCAATGCCATCATCGAAGGATCAAATGCCAAGACCGCCTCGCTTGACCCGGAAGCCTCTGCGCTGGCCGAAGGGCCGGAGCTGTATTTTCAGTCTCTGAGGGAGATTGCCAAGGCGATGCGGGAGTGTTTAGAGTAATTGTTCGTAAGCTATTTGTTGACAGAATTATGAAATGTCAATATTCTGCTTGCATGATTAAGTCCTTCCGAAACAAAGAACTCGCCAATCTTTGGGAAACCGGACGATCAAAAATCGACAAGCATTTGCACAGTCGCATTTTGCTCAGACTGGATCGCCTTAACGTGATTGTAACACCAAATGAAATGAACCTGCCAGGCTTTAACTTTCACGCGTTGTCGGGATTTGAACCGACGCGCTACACAATTCATGTAGACGGCCCGTGGTGCATCACGTTTGAATTTGCCGAAGATGAAGCACGTCGTGTTGATTTCGAGCAATATCATTGAGAGGAGCCGCCAATGACTGACTTCCCCGCCATCCGCAACACGCAGCGCTGCCCGTCACATCCCGGTGCCTTGTTATCAGAGATCATTCCGGCGACCGGCAAGACCAAGGTCGAGATCGCGGGTCTGCTCGGCATTTCGCGCCAGCAGCTTTATGACATTATGAATGAACGCAAGCCTGTTTCACCGACTATTGCCGCCCGTCTCGGTAAGTTATTCGGCGACGGGGCGGCGGTTTGGCTGCGCATGCAGTCGGGCCATGATGCATGGCATGCTGAACGTGATGTTGATGTCAGTGCTATTCCGACGATACGAGCGGCCTAGTCATTTTTCGCTTTTGATGGAACGATCAAAAAGCAAGGACAATGCGACAATCAAAAGCTTAATGCTGAGTTTCGGCTATAACAATCACGCCCATGGCCTCAGCGGCGGCATTGAGCCTTTTATCTCTGGTCCAAAGACGCGTGGCTCTCGTCAATCGAAGCGAAGCAAGCAGATGGCAATCGACAAAGCCAATCCCTGTTCCATACAAGTGTTGGGACTCAATGAGTTTCAGCACCTCACCGTCGTCTGCCCGCTTTACCCGCGTTAGGTCTTGAAACCACTCGACGACTGCGGATCGACGCTTGAAGTTTCCCAACGAAATTTCACCAATAACGAATGGATGCGTCAAGACCAGATCTTCCGCGATCCACCGCACCAATCGAGGCTCGCTTACTCGAAAATGATCGACCCAAACCGATGTATCGATCAGTATCATTCAACGGCGAACCGGCGACGCGGAATATCCAGAAGTTCGGGTTCAGTGCCGCCAAGCAAGGCCAATCGCCGTGCACTTTCACGGGCAATGAGTGACTTCAGAGCCTCCTTGACCAGCGCAGCCTTTTCTTCGATACCTGTAAGTTCTTGAGCCTTTGCAACAAGCTCATCATCAAGAGCAATCGTGGTGCGCATGAGTATTCTCCAGTTCCAGAGGAGCACGAAAATAGCATCAAACGATGCTAAAATCAATGCCTAAGCAGCCACCCGCACCCGCTCGGCCAGCATCTTCCGCCCTGTCGCCGTCAGCGTCCCGCTAACGCCATCCAGCGCACCCGCCTTCAACTCCAACCCCAAAAACCGTGCCTTTTCAAATGGGCCGGGCATGGAGAGGTTGCCGGTCTTCTCTGCTGAAAACCCGAACCGCGCATAATAAGGCGCGTCGCCGACGAGAAGAACGGCACCGTGCTCCAAGCGCTCGGCCTCTGAGATAGCGTGGCGCATCAGAGCTGAGCCGACACCTGCACCCGTCGCATCCGGGGACACGGCGAGAGGTCCGAGCAGAAGCGCCGCTACCGGCTTCCCATCAACGCAAACACCTGCCGCGACATTCCAGAGCCGCACGGTGCCAACCAGATTGCCATACTCATCACGCGCCACAAACGCCAAGCCTTCGGCAGGCAAGCGGCCACGACGCAGCTTCTCCGATGATTTGCGCTTGCGCCCCGCACCCATGGCACGGTCGAGCAAGGCTTCGCGGGCATAGGCATCCTGATCCCGCTCCTGTTCAATGGAGAAGGCAAGCTGCGGCAAGGATTCAATTTTCAAGTTCGACATAACAATTCGTTCCAACACAGTGAGTCAGACAGAACCCGCCCTCGCGAGGGCGGCGCGGCAGCTTTAATTATATGACGTAGGAGCGGAGCGGCTCGAAACCGTTAAACGCCACCGACGCATAGGTCGTCGTATAAGCGCCGGTGTTTTCGATGAAGACCTCATCGCCGATGCTCAAGGTCAGCGGCAGCGGATAGGGCGTCTTCTCGTAGAGCACATCGGCGGAATCGCAGGTTGGACCGGCAATCACGCAAGGCTCCATGGCATCGCCGTCCTTGGCGGTGGTGATCGGGTAACGGATCGCCTCGTCCATGGTTTCGGCCAAGCCGCCGAACTTGCCAATGTCCAAGAACACCCAGCGCTGGTTGTCATTGGCAGCCTTCTTGGAAATCAAGACCACTTCGGTTTTGATAACACCGGCATTACCGACCATGCCGCGACCGGGCTCAATAATGGTTTCAGGGACGGCATTGCCGAAATGCTTTCGCAGTGAGCCATAGATGGACTGGCCATAGACCTGAGCCGATGGAACGTCCTTGAGATAGCGGGTTGGGAAGCCACCGCCCATATTGACCATGCCGAGCACAATGCCTTCATTGGCGAGCGCACCGAAGACTTGCTTGGCATCACCGAGCGCCCTGTCCCAAGCGTCGAGATTGACCTGCTGCGAGCCCACGTGAAACGACACGCCATAGGCATGCAGGCCAAGCGCATTGGCATGACGCAAAACATCGACCGCCATGGCAGGCGCACACCCGAACTTGCGGGAGAGCGGCCATTCAGCGCCTTCACCATCGGTCAATACGCGGCAGAAGACGCGCGAGCCGGGAGCAGCGCGGGCTACCTTGTCGACTTCCTCGACTGCATCGACCGCGAACAGGCGAATGCCGAGCTCATAGGCGCGCGCAATATCGCGTTCTTTCTTAATGGTGTTGCCAAACGAAATACGGTCAGCCGACGCACCGGCATCCATCGCCATTTCGATCTCAACGACAGAGGCTGTGTCAAAGCATGAGCCAAGATTGGCCAAAAGGCGCAGAATTTCAGGTGCAGGATTGGCCTTCACAGCATAATAGATTTTTGAATCCGGCATCGCCTTTTCAAAGGCATGGAAGTTCTCGCCGACAACTTCAAGGTCGACGACAAGGCAAGGGCCGTTTGGGCGGCGGGCGGCAAGGAAATCCAAAACACGTTGCGTGGCCATAATACTTCTCCGGTCTCTAGGCCGCTCGAGCCTGGAAATTGTTGGCTTTACCATCCGCGACCTTTCGCGAGTGGTGACGACAAAGAGCAAGAATTTGCTTCATGGAACCAGCCGGTGGAGACCCCGGAACCACGAAACTCATCTACGCTACGTTTGGACTTGGCATTTGGCCTTGTCCGCTTTGTCTGCCTTGGATTGGAGATTTCTCCGCCCTGCCGGCAATGAGGGTGTGCCTCTTCAATGACCCCGGTTTTTGGACAACCGGCTGAGACTAAAGTAGCCCGCACCGTCGTTGCTATCAGGCGTCCTCAGTTCTTTTCAAAACTGGCTGAAAGGTTTTGACGCTTTCAGTTTCCTTCCCGGATTTACGGGGGACGCCAAAGGGCACGTGCGACTCTGGGTGAAGGCGATATAGGGATGAAATTGTAACAAAACAATGAAAAAATTCGGCTGCGAAAAAATATCTTGAAGGGTGGTAATCCCCGCAGCTTGGTTCAACAATAGTGAACAATCAAAATATCCGTGGCGACGGGTACAGAGCGCTTCCAAAACGGGGATAGTTCTGTGGATACTTTGACGCGCATGAGGGCTTTGATCGACGTGCTGGAGGGCGAGGAATGAACCCCTTGCGCAATCAGGTCCGCCGGTAGGATTTTCTTGGCGCAGTTGGGAACCATCTTGCGGCGTCAGCACAAATGCGAGATTATTGCTAAGAGCAGGGCGGAGGAAGCCTTTGATGATCAAAAGAAACCGGGAGCGCGCAATGCACATGTTGTCTCATCGACTTTCGTGCCGTCTCGCGGGCTCAAATCGTTGGCTCGTCAGACAATCGGCTTTCATCGCTATAACTTCAATCATCCTGGTCGGTTTGGTCTTCACAGCAAACGCAATTGCCGGCGATTTGCACGAGGCAGTCCGAGCCAATGATGCACAGCGCCTTGCTCTGCTTTTGGAAGCAGGACAGGCTGTTGATGAGACTGACTATTTGCTGGGAACACCGCTGCATGTTGCGGTCGTTCAGGGAAGTGTGCCGCTTGCCAAGATATTGATTTCAAAGGGCGCCAATCTGGAAGCGCCAAGCGAGGATCGGGGAGCAAGGGCAACCCACCTCGCTGCCAACTTCGGCGAACTGGAAATGCTGAATTTGCTGTTGGACGCTGGTGCGGATATCGAGGCGCGAGATCAAAAGGGCCAGACACCGCTTTTACTTGCCGCTGCGACCAATAATACCGAGGTTGTCAAGGTTCTGCTTGATCGCGGCGCTGACAAAGAGGCCCGCGAATCCGGGGAAGGTATGACACCATTGATGCGAGCCGCCCGGTTGGGGTCGCTGGAAGTTGCTATAGCGCTTGTCGCGAATGGTGCAGAGATCAATGCTGTCGATAACGCCGGGCGCTCTCCGCTCAAGCTTGCGGCTACTCGAAGTTCTTACATTAACGTCGGTGGTGGGGCGTTGATTGAATATCTGGTAAAAAACGGCGCGGACCTTAGTACGAAGGAATCGACAGGACAAACCGCTCTGAGTTGGGCGGTGAGAGACGGTCACGATCCATTCTATCGCAAAATCGCGGACTTGCTTCGCAAGCTTGGGGCGAGAGAGTAGGATTCAAGCAGAAGCCGTCGCCAGCGTTTTCCGGTGGTAAATCTTTGGAATTTGTTCAATAAAAGTGAACGACGGTTTTGACCGCCTTTTAGGAACAGACATGTGGACACGCTGACACGCATGAGGGCTTTGATCGACGTGGTCGAAGCAGAGGGGTTCTCCGCCGCAGGCCGTAAAATCGGCCGCTCCAAAGCGCTGTTGTCGAAATACGTGCGCGAGCTTGAGGACGATATCGGCGCCCTGCTCCTCAACCGCACGACCCGCCAGTTTTCGCTCACTGAAGCCGGTCACACCTATTACAAGCGGGCTTCTGAGATCATCAAGGAGATTGATTCTCTTCAGGAAACCGTCCGAGAGACCTCCGGTGATGTGCGCGGCCGTATCAAAATGTCCGCCCCGCGCACGCTGGCCGATTCCAATTTCGGCCAATCCTTCATCGACTTCGCCGTCGATTACCCGGACATTGTCCTTGATATTCGTCTTGATGATCGCTTTGTTGATCTAGTCGAAGAGGGCTTTGATCTCGCTATCCGCATTACCAGGATGGAAGATTCCTCGTTAATTGCCAGACGCTTAGCACCCTTCGCGCTCGTCCTCTGCGCCTCTCCGGAACTCATCGCGAAAGTCGGAATGCCTGGGGTGCCGCAGGATCTTTCAAAGCTGCCTTGCGTGGTCGACACCAACAATCGCTCGCTTTCCAACTGGGCATTCAATGATGCCGCCGGCAACCCGATTTCAGTATCCGTCAAATCCCGCATTGAGGTGAACTCCCCGTTTGCTGCCAAGCGC
>JANOYJ010000494.1:0-3743 GCA_031428815.1 Phyllobacterium sp. | reverse complement strand
GGACGAACGGATCGAATAGGCGGTCAGAATGACAGAAATCGGTTTCTCGGAAACGATGGCGCGGCAGGCTTCTACCATGTCCGGCAGATGCTCGAACAATTGCCAAACCTCACTATTTGGCCCGCGCCCGAATTGCGGCGGGTCGAGGAGAATTATGTCATAGCCATTAGCGCGCCGTCCTTCGCGCAGCACGAATTTCATCGCGTCTTCCATGATCCAGCGGATCGGCTTGTCGTCGAGCCTGGCCAAAGCCTGATTTTCCCGCGCCCAAGCAATGGCTTTCTTGGAGGCATCGACATGGGTGACCTCCGCGCCCGCACGGGCCGCCAAAAGCGAAGCGACGCCGGTATAGCCAAACAGATTGAGCACTTTCACCGGGCGCTTTGCATCACGGATCAGGCCTTCCATAAACGACCAATGCGCCGCTTGTTCGGGGAAAACGCCGACATGACGAAACGAGGTGAAACGCCCGAAAAACGGCATACCGTCATGGCTGAGCGGCCATGTTTCTTGCAGCGCTTTCTTCGGAAACTGCCAGCGCCCCATGCCTTCCTCATCGGTATTACCGGTGAAGATCGCATCAACTTTCGCCCATTCCTCGGGCGGAAGCGCGGGCAGCCAAATGGCCTGACCTTCGGGCCGCTCAATCCGGTAAGGGCCATACTGTTCGAGCTTTCGCCCATTGCCACTATCAATCAGAGCATAGTCTTTTGTCGGCAAAGTCTCGAGAATAAGCGGCAGGTTCTCCACTGGGCGCGCGCCGGAACGGCGCTGGCGGTGTTTTTGCGCCGGTGCGGATTCTGGGATTGGCCGCTTATCCATTACCGGTCATATCTGAGAAAAGGCGTCAATCGGCCAACGCGGTCATAGAGATTTCGGGCAGTGGCATTGTCCTGATGCGTCATCCAATACGTCCGCGATGCGCCGCGCTTATCCGCCTCAAGATAGGTCGCTTCGATAAGCGCCCGTCCCGCGCCGGTGCCACGTACCTTCTCGTCGACGTACAGGTCTTCCAGATAGCAATAATAATCCTTGGCCCAGGTCGCACGGTGGAACACAAGATTGGCGATACCGACCGCCTTTCCGGCGCTGTCATGCGCAATCAGCCCGACCATACCATCTTCTTGCGCCAGCATGCGCTGCCACGCCAAACCGATGATTTCTTCGGTCAATGTCGTTTTATAGAACGCCAAATAAGCATCAAACATATGCCGCCAGTCGGCGTTATCACCGGCTTGAATAAGACGGACAAGCGCCTTGGGCTTTTGCGTTTCCTGGGAAATCTTATTCATCCTTGCGGGTGTTCAGAACGCACGCTTCTGCGCCTGAAAGCGTTGTTCAATCAAGATGCCTGCCGCCAAATCTTCGAGCGCCGCACCGACGGACTTGAACAAAGTAATCTCGTGGTCCGTGCCGCGCCCCTCAACGTCGCCTTTCACCAAGCCCGAAAGATCTCCGACAATGTCTCCGGCAGAAATAATCCCATCGGCAATGGGTTGAACAATATCACCGCCCTCTTTCAGCGCGCCGACAAACGTATCGACATAAAGCCGCGAGCGTAAGATAGCCGTGTCATCGCTCTCGCGCATCTGCGCGTTAAACGCGCCGACAAGATCGATATGCGTTCCATCTTTAATAAGGTTGCCCTTCACAAGAGGCTCGGTTGACAGTGTCGCAGCGGAAATAATATCGGACTTGCGCAAAGCCGAGTCCAAATCCTCAGTGGCCATCGCATCAAAACCGAGCGCATTGAGTTTCTCGGCGGCGGCATGGGCGTTGGCGAAGGTGCGGTTCCAGAATATCGTCTTGCGAATAGGCCGCACCGCGCGATGCGCCCGTGCCAGATGCGTTGAAAGTGCACCCGCACCGATCACCAAATGCACGTCGCTATCTTTCCGCGCCAAATACCGTGCAGCCACTGCCGACGTCGCAGCGGTGCGCATAACAGTCAGCGTTTGACCATCCATCACGGCACGAGGCTCACCGGTTTGGCCATCCAGCAAGAGATAAAGCCCCATGATCGACGGCTTATTCAAGGCGCCATTATCAGGCGAGACCGTAACAATCTTGACGCCGATATGGCCGCTTTCGCCCTCTTTCAGGCCCGAAAAATCCGTCCATGCCGGCATTAGCAACAGTGTTGTCGGGCTGCCATCTGTTTTTGAAACGGTGTGATGATGCCGTACGGGGGTTATCACGCCGGAGCGAAACGCGTTCTCAACGGCCAAAATCATCGACGGGTAATCAATGAGACGCTCGATTTCCGCTGCGCCGATGAAGTCCATCTTAAACTACGCCGCTGGCAGGGCGCTCTGGCCTGCCCGCAATGCCGCGTCACGTTTTTGCGCATCCGATAAAAGCCGCGCCGCTTCTGCCTTATTTTCGCGCGAGGAGCGCCGGTATTTGCCTTGCGCAAACCAAGTCGCAAGACTGCCGAGAACGAGACCGGTAATCAGCGCCACAAACAACAGCACAAACAGCGGCAATTGCCATGATAGCAGTGCGCTGCCGGGGTTAAACGGATCGATTGTGAACAACACGGTCGCACGATTGGCGACAGCCAGCGCGATCAACACAATGGCGACGGGGACGAATACGAAAATTGAAACCAGTCGGCGAAGCATGCCGCACCTTTCTTCCAATAGAACCGGCCTTAACGGACGCCGGTAAGATTTAGGCGAAATTACCGTTCAGGCGGTCACGCAATTCCTTGCCGGTTTTGAAAAACGGCACCCATTTTTCTTCAACGCTGACAGATTCACCAGTTCGCGGGTTGCGACCGGCACGGGCAGGGCGGTTTTTCACCGAAAACGCGCCGAAACCACGCAATTCCACGCGATTGCCCACTGACAGCGCCGAGGTGATTTCATCGAAAACGGCATTCACAATGTTTTCAACATCGCGCTGAAACAAATGCGGATTGTTGGTAGAAATCACTTGAACCAGCTCCGACTTGATCATTTCCGTCCCACCTCTTTAGACTTTTTATCGACACTCCCATGCGACAGGTTCTATTCGCCTTTTGCGGGGATCAAGTCAACGTGCCAAAGTGAAAGCAATCCGTCAAGAAACATATGCTTTTCAAGGCCTTCCTGAAGATGGGCGCTGCTTTGAGCGGGTATTCCAAAAGCAGTTTCAAGGATTTTGGCAGAAAATCCAGGCAAGAAGCCACCGACACTCTGTGGAACCGGCTTCCACTCCATAACGTCGAGTGCCTTGTCGACACCCTTTTGTTGCAGCCAAGCGAGCGATTCCTCTTCGCCGCCGAGTTCGTCGATCAGCTTGTTTTGTAAAGCTTGCCTGCCCGTGAAAACCGAGCCATCGGCCAGTGCCAAGGTCTGCGCACGGTCAAACGGGCGGCGCTCGTCGACGATTCCGACAAACCAGTCATAGGAATCAAGAATCATTTTCCGGATCATAAACTTGGCTTCCTCGCTGGCGGGCGTGAAGAAATTTGGCTCGGCCTTAAGCGGGCTGGACTTGATGCTCTCGACCTTGACGCCGACTTTTCCAAGCAGTTCCGAAACGTCCGGATATTGAAAAATTACGCCGATTGATCCGACAATCGAAGATTGCCGCGCCACAATATGATCTGACGCGACGGCGATCATGTACCCGGCGGAAGCACCCAAAGTGCCGATTTGTGCGGCAACCGGCTTGTTCTTGGCAATTTTGCGGATCGCTTCATAAATCGCCTCGCCGCCGGCAGTCGTGCCACCTGGCGAGTCAATTTGCACGATAAG
>JANOYJ010000493.1:0-2570 GCA_031428815.1 Phyllobacterium sp. | reverse complement strand
TGTGCCCGCTCGAGAACGGACAAGAATCCCGGCGGCGATGTTCATGATGTATTTGCCAGTGCACAGACATCGAGCGCCAGACCATGGCACTCGCGCAAGACATCATCGATCTCGTGAAGAACCCGCTTGCGATGGCCGGGCGGGCGTCCGGGGCGAAATGGCGAAAGACGCCGCGGCGAGGCTTGGCTTTGGAGGGAAACGTCGCGCCGCGCCTGCCAGCGGGCGAGCCGTTTTGCCTGTCGCGGCAGATCGTCAAGCGCGCGCTTGAGAGTATTCAAGCGACGGCAAAGATGCGCCGCGCTGACATTCTCTTCCAGTTGCGAACCCGCTTGTGCAGGAAAAAGTGGATCGAAAAGTCCCGGAACGCTGACGCGCGGTATGGGTCCGGCAACGGGCGCGGGAGCAGCGAAGGAGTGTCGCTTCAAGGGATCGATGAGAAGAAAAGCGGGGATGTGCGCTTTGCTCCTGCGTGGCAATAAGCGCAGCCGCGCCATAGCGGCGCTGAGCGGACGCGGCGAGAGAACGAGCCCGCGTGCAGCAATAATGACGAGACGCCGGACGGCGGATTCGGCGGGCCGCAAGATGATGAGCACAGCGCGATAGACATGGCGCGGCAACATTTTTTCGACCACTCCGCCCTCAACAATCCCCGCCATGGCAAACAGGGCCATGATGATGCGCTGAAGCGCGTCGCGGTTGCGGGTGATGGCCAGAGCCCAGTCCATGAAGTGCTTATCCGGTTCAAAACAAACTGGCGGCATGATCGAACGGGACCGAGGGAGGGGGATGGGTATTTTTTAAGAGTGTTGATTTTGTTGGGAGAATTCGTGTTTTAGCAAAATTTCATCCCCGCCGCGCTCCCCAATGTCGTCATCGTCGGGACAAGCCCGACGCTGACGAAGCGGGGGCAGCCCTGTCAGGCAAATCCGCGCCGGAACATACCGCCGGGGCGCGAGTTTTCCGTTCGGGTCAAGACCAGTATCATCGCCCCGATGTTCATCAGGTTCCAGACGATGCCGTTTATGAAGGCTGCTTGATAGGAGCCGGTCATGTCGAATATCCAACCGGTCATCCAACCGCCAATGGCCATGCCCCAGACGGTTGCCATGATGACCATGCCGACACGTTTGCCCGCTTCTTTTGCCGGCAGATATTCGCGCACGATGATGGCGTAGCATGGCACGATGCCACCTTGAGAGAGGCCGAAGATCAAAGATACGGCATAGAGTGATGTCAGCCCATCAAACGGAATATAGAGGAAAAGCGCCAGGCATTGCAGTGAGGAGCCGAGGAGCAAAGTCTTGATGCCACCGATCTTGTCGGCCAAAAAACCTGATGCCAATCGACTCACAACACCGCCTGCCAGCATAAGTGACAGCATCTCTGCCCCGACAACCGGCCCATAACCCAAGTCAGCACAGTAAGAAACGATGTGCACCTGTGGCATCGACATCGCGAGACAGCAGCCAAGACCCGCGATTATCAACAAGACTTGCAAAGTCTGCGGCGACAGATTTGACGGTTTCAACGCGACCGCGTTGGCGCCGCCTGCAAGCGTGTGCTCAACGGGACGGCGCTTCAGGAACAAAGATAGCGGAATCATGATGACGACGCAGGCAATTGCGATACCGAAGAACACCGGTCGCCAGCCGACAGTTTCCAGCGGACCTTTCAAGATCAGCGGCCATATTGCACCGGCGAAATAATTACCACAGGCGGCAGATGCGACCGCAATGCCGCGCCGTTTATTGAACCAGTGCGATACGTCGGCAATCAGCGGTCCAAAGCAGGCGGCGCTGCCTGTGCCGATAAAAAAGCCATGCAACAGCGAGAATACGGCGAAAGAGTGTGTCAGGGCGGAACCGGCAAATCCGAGAGCCAGCGATAAGGCGGCGGCGATCAGCACCGGCACAATGCCGATACGATCCACCAGACGGCCGATCAACAGATTGCCAAAAGCAAAGCCGACCATGGTGGACGTATAGGTAAAGGACGCGCCCGCCCGGTCGACGCCGAATTCGGCCTGCACTTTTGGCAGAACAAGAATGATTGCCCACATACCGACGCTGCCGACTGTTGCGACGATCATTGATATGGCGAGGCGGGTCCAAGAATAGGCGCTGTCGAGATCGGATTTATGTGTCGTTGGCATGATTCCCCACCGGTGTTGGTGCACCAAATCACGGGTGGAGTGTTTGCGCCAGAGTCAGTTGTGATGGGGGACGGAGAACCGGGTATCAATTGAAACGCGCAGTACCGAAGCAAAGTGGCTTATTGCTGAGGTAAGCCGGGCGATGATTGATGTCTTGGCCGGAGCAGGTGTGTCGTCGACGACGGTTAGTGTCCAGTCCTTGTAAATCTTGCCTTGGTTGAGCGAGGTGATTGTGAGCGGGGTGGTCATTTTCGTATCTCCTTCAGGTCATCGCCATGTTGGCGTCTGAGGAGAGATTGGGCCAAAGCGGCGTTTTATGTCCTTTAATCCGGGATTAAATGTTCCAAAATCTTGCTAAAATTTACTGCGTGGAAATTTAGCTCTCGCGCATACCAGCGATTCGTAGCCCTTCAAGCAG
>JANOYJ010000492.1:0-4861 GCA_031428815.1 Phyllobacterium sp. | reverse complement strand
GCGGCCAATATCTTCGCGCCACCCGCCGCAATACCAGACCCGCCGCCGACGATGAGGGCTACTTTTCTGTCGCTCATCTCAATTCTCCAACGAAATCTTGCCGCCAATGTCCGCCATCAGTCCCATAAACTCCGGAAAACTCGTCGCGATCATCGTGGAATCATCAACCGTCACCGGTTTTTCCGCAGCCAGTCCCATCACCAGAAACGCCATGGCGATCCGGTGATCGAGATGCGTCGCGACGGTGCCGCCGCCAATTCCCTTGCCGCCGGGACGCCCGCGGACTGACAGTGTTTCCTTGCCCTCGGTGCAATCCACGCCATTGGCTTCCAAACCGCGGGCGACGGCGGCGAGGCGGTCACTTTCCTTGACACGCAGTTCCTCAAGACCGTTCATCACGGTCTCTCCTTCCGCAAATGTCGCCGCAACGGCCAGCACCGGGTATTCATCAATCATCGATGGCGCGCGTTCCGCCGGAACATTGACGCCTTTCAGGTCAGATGAGCGCACACGGAGATCCGCCACATCCTCGCCGCCTGCCAGACGAGGTTCAAGAATGTCGATCTTGCCGCCCATTTCCTGCAAGGTGAGAATAAGACCGGTGCGGGTCGGGTTCATCAGCACGTTTTTTATCGTAATGTCGGAACCCGGCACAATCAGCGCCGCCACCAGCGGAAATGCGGTCGAAGACGGATCGCCCGGCACATCAATGGTCTGGCCGGTGAGCTTGCCTTGGCCTTCAATGCGGATATGGCGGACATTCTCCTTATAGGTCGTCACTTCAAGATTGGCCCCGAAGCCGCGCAGCATTTTCTCGGTATGATCCCGCGTCATGACCGGTTCGATGACAGTCGTGACGCCCGGCGTATTCAATCCGGCGAGCAGAACGGCAGATTTCACCTGCGCCGAGGCCATCGGCACACGGTACGAAATCGGCGCGGCGACCCTCGGCCCCTGCAAAGTGAGCGGCATCCGGTCGCCTTCAGCGGCAGTCACCTGCACGCCCATCAACCGAAGCGGATCAAGCACCCGCTTCATCGGGCGGCTTTGCAACGACGCGTCACCGATAAACGTCGTTGCCATATCATAGACGCCGACCAGACCCATGGTGAGACGCGAACCGGTCCCGGCATTGCCGAAGTCCAATGGCGCCTCCGGCTGCAAGAGGCAGCCATTGCCGACGCCATTGATGATCCACGTGTCACCATCCTTGCGGATTTTCGCACCCATGGCGGACATGGCCTTGCCGGTATTAATGACGTCCTCACCCTCAAGGAGGCCCGTAATGCGGGTTTCGCCGGAAGCCAAGCCGCCGAACATGAAGGAGCGATGCGAGATCGATTTATCACCGGGGATTGAGACGACGCCTTTCAAATTCTCTGATCGGCGTGCGGTCGCGTGTTTTGGGCTGGAAGCATGGGTCATGGGAAATCTTTGTGGAATTTTTGAAACGTGCCCGCGTCTAACACAGGTTTTTGAGAGGGTCACCCATCGAACGGCGATGATTTGTCTTTCGCTTTGACAAAGCGGACGCTTTATGACTATTCACGCGCGATTTTGTTTTGGCCCGAGGGTCAACGGCATCGGCCGACAGAAAAATACTCACGAGGTTTAAATTGTCAAAAGACACACTCGGTACCAAGCGTACCTGCCCGGAAACCGGCAAAAAGTTTTATGATCTGAACAAAGATCCGATTGTTTCGCCCTATTCCGGCATTGCCTATCCGATCTCCGCATTTGAGCAAGTGAAGCGCGAAATGCGGGCGCAGCAGGACGAAGAGGAAGTGGCGGAAGTTGATGTTGCGCTCGAATCGCCTGAATTCGTGCCGCTTGAAGAGGCCGACGGCGACGATAAGGGCGATGCGGAAGAAATTCCGGATCTCGGCGATGATGAAGTCGATATTGGCGAAGATGCCGAAGACACTTTCCTTGAGGAAGAGGAAGGCGAAGACGATGTTGCCGACATGCTCGGCGGTCGCGGCGAGGGCGAAGACGAAGTTTAGAGCATTTCCGCTTTTGATGGAATCATCAAAAGCAAAGGACAATGCGACAATTCAAAAATGAGAGCAGAGCCGCGGTTCCGTGAAACACCACTCTGCTCTAGTCTTTCGGATTTGCCACTTGATATTCGCGGGTTCGCGCTTTAAGAACCCGCTCGATTGAAGGCCTCCGGGCCTTCATCTTCGACCCGCAAGGTCCGGGCACCACCCGAAAATGGGGCCATAGCTCAATTGGTAGAGCGCTTGCATGGCATGCAAGAGGTCGGCGGTTCGATTCCGCCTGGCTCCACCAGCCTTCGCCCTTTGGGCTACGGCTCGGCGAGCCGGAGATCAAAGGGCGAAGGCTGCGCGCCGTAATTGCGAAGCAACGTAGGCGGACCTTTGAAGACGTATCTTGCCTTTCACTCGGGCAACTTCCAATCAATCTCCCTAAACCCATGCTCCCTCATGAACACATTCGCTTTGGAAAAATGTCCGCAGCCGATGAATCCTTGATGCGCCGACAGGGGCGACGGGTGCGGGGCCTTCAGAACCAGATGCCGCGACGTATCGACGAAGGCGGCTTTGCGTTGGGCATAGGCACCCCAGAGCATAAACACGACCGGATCATCCTGCGCATTAACGGCGCGGATCACCGCGTCTGTGAACGCTTCCCAGCCTTGACCCTGATGGGAGGCGGCCATGCCGCGCTCGACGGTTAAGACACTGTTAAGCAAAAGCACGCTTTGTTTCGCCCAATGCTCGAGAAATCCGTGCCGTGCGGGCACGACGCCCAGATCGCGCTGCAATTCCTTGTAGATATTCACCAGCGACGGCGGGATGCGCACGCCGGGTTTCACGCTGAAACAGAGACCATGCGCCTGTCCGTCGCCATGATAGGGATCCTGCCCCAAAATCACGACGTGCACACCGCCAAGCCTAGTGAGATCAAGCGCCCGGAAATACTCGCTGCCCTTGGGGAAAATTTCTTTGCCCTGCGCTTTTTGCTCAATGAGAAACGCTTTGAGTTGTCGCATATAATCGCTGGAGAATTCCGGCTCCAGCGTAGCCTTCCAGCTCTCATCCAGTGTGCTCACGCGTCAATCCACGTAGAGCCGCCAATTATGCTCTTCCTTGAAGCCGAGCACGTCGCGTATTTTGCGATTGGAAAACAACGCTTCAAACTCCCCGATCTCGCGGGTGAAGGGCACATTCGGGAAAAAGCGTTTGGCGAGTTCTTTTGTCGGAACATTGGCAGTCGCATCATTATTGCCGGCATTAAACACCTGATAGCCAAGGCCGTCTTTTTCGATGCACAAATGCACGATCTGACCAAGGTCCCGCGCATCGATATAGCACCATGCGTTGCGGCGGCGGGTTTCAGGGTGAGCGAAAAAGCCCGGGAAATTTTCATATTCATGCGGCTCGATCACATTCCCGATGCGCAGCGCATAGATGTCGATGCCAAAGCGTTCAGCAAATGTCCGTGCGGTCTTTTCATTGACGACTTTGGACAGACCATAGCTGTCCATCGGGTTGACGTCATAATCCTCCTCCAGTGGAAACTGGTGAAAATCACGCAATCCTTCGGCAAAACACACGCCATAGGTCGTCTCGCTGGAGGCGACGATGACCTTTTTGATGCCAAGTTTGGCCGCCGCTTCGATGACATTATAGGTGCCCATGACATTGACGCGGAATGTTTCATTGTCGGGCTTCAGGAGAATACGTGGCACAGCGGCGAAATGCACCACCGCATCAAACGGCTTCGGTCCGCCTGGTGTTTCCAGATCATCCAAACTGGAATGCATGGAGAGCGCGTTGAACACTTGGCCCGAATCGGCAATGTCAACGGAGAGGTTCGAGACGCCCGCCCGATCAAGCGGCACGAGGTCAAGGTTCAGCACTTCATAGCCCTTGTTGACGAGCCAAGGCAGAACATGCCGCCCCGCCTTGCCACTGCCACCGGTAAACGCAATTCGCTTCGTCATGATTCACTCTTTCAAAATCGGGAGAAACGTCGTTCTTAGGCTTTACACCGGACGCGTCAACACTGTCTTTGATTGGCGAGAGTTTCCCATTGAAGCCAGAGGACCATTCCGCTAGAACGGGGCCGTTGCGGCGTCTCATGCCGAAGCACCCGTAGCTCAGCTGGATAGAGTGTTGGATTCCGATTCCAAAGGTCACAGGTTCGAATCCTGTCGGGTGCGCCAAATCTCAATACGATACGCCTTCAACGATGACCGAATCGTAATCAGGGGCCGATGTGCCGCGCGTGTCGCGCAAGGCTGAGTAGCCGGCTGCGGCCGTGCGTGCCGCTTCGATGCTCTCGAACTCAATAACCACGATGCGGTTGTGGAAGCTGCCTTCGATTGGTTCCGTTTGGCCGCCGCTTACCAGCAATTTCCCGCCGACCTCTTGCGTGACTTTCACCGCCCCTTTTACATATGCCTCATAACCGTCCGGGTCGGTGACGTTTATGCTCGCGACGATATAGGCCTTGGGCATTGGTAAATTCCTCTCTGAACTTACCCGCGATTGCGGGTCGATCGATACGAGTATGCGCTCATCAAAGATATTCCTCACGCGCCAACAATTCAAATCAGTAATCGTCTGAATGGAAGGCTGATACCGGCACGATGCCACAGCCGATCTCCCCACTTGTGGGGGAGATGCCCGGCAGGGCAGAGGGGGGTGCCTCGCTCTGACAGAACGCGATTGTCCCGCACCACACCCGCTCATCGCGTCTGGTCATTGAAGTTATCAAACCCACGGAATCAGCGGGACGCGGCCCTACGCCGCTTTAGTGTCTGAAAAGGGTTGGCGCTCCGCGCCCCGCCTGCTCAGGCTATGCTCAACCACGGTGCCCGCGGGTATCCACC
>JANOYJ010000491.1:0-2264 GCA_031428815.1 Phyllobacterium sp. | reverse complement strand
CGCTGGATATGCTCCCAGCGAACGCGATCCGCTGACATCGGATTTTCCGGCAGTTCGGCATTTTCGTCGCCCTTGCGGGTCAATGCGAAAAAGACTTCGTCAGCATCGGCGGGCTTGGCGAGATAATCCACCGCGCCGAGTTTCACCGCCGTGACAGCGGTCGCGATATTGCCATAGCCGGTGAGCACAATGATCCGCGCATCGGGGCGCTTTTCGCGGATGGCTTCGATGATCGTCAGACCATTGCCATCACCAAGCCGCAAATCCACCACGGCAAAGGCTGGCGGCATGGCACGGACGGAGGCGACGCCGGCTTCGACGCTGTCAGCCATGCGCACGTCAAAACCGCGTGCTTCCATGGCCCGCGACAGGCGTGTCAGGAATGGCTTATCGTCGTCCACCAGCAAAAGGCTGCGGTCCGGGCCGATCTTTTCAAGGTCGATAGCGTGAACTTCGGTCATTACAACTTCCATATAGGGCGATTTTCGAAAGTCACATACCCGAAATCACACATTTCCAACATCCATGACTTTTCGTGGCCAGGAAACACGAATTTCCGCACCTTCATGCAGGTTTGGACTGTTGGTAAATTTTAGCGTTGCTCCGGACCGTTCCAACAAAGTCTTGGTGATGAACAGCCCAAGCCCCAATCCGCCGCCGCCATTGCGCTCATTGCGAAACCGGCTTTGTGCATAAGGCTCGCCTATACGGTCCATCATATCCGGCGGGAATCCCGGACCATCGTCCCGGATCGTAATCACGATGTCACTGTTGCTCCACGCACTTTCGATTGTGACTTTGGACTTGGCAAAATCCACCGCGTTTTCGACGAGATTTCCCAAACCGTATGAAATGCCGGCATTGCGCAGAAGAATGGGCTCAGCAACGGTGCGGACACCTGAAACGGTATCGATTTGGATGCCGAAATTGCGGTGCGGATCGACAACCTCCTCGATGAGTGAGCTGAGAGGCAGGCGCGTCAGATGGTTTTCGCTGTCGATGGAGCGGTTTGACAGCCGCTGCAAAATTTCGCGACAGCGCGCGGATTGCGAACGAATAAGCTCGACGTCTTCCTTATGCGCCTCACCCTTGCCGATGGCAATGTCCAGCTCTTTGGCGACCAGCGCAATTGTCGCCAAGGGCGTGCCCAATTCATGCGCGGCAGCGGCGGCGAGGCCGTCCAGCGCAGTGATGTGCTGTTCGCGTTGCAACACGAGTTCAGTCGCGGTCAAAGCGCCCGCCAAGAGCCGCGCTTCTTCGGCTACGCGCCAGACATAGATGGAGGTGAAGACAAGGCTTGCGATAACGGAGGTCAGCGTGCCTGCCACGAGCACAAACGGCGTCGAGGGCGTCGCGCCTTCATACCAGGGTAGCGGCAGGTGATAGAATGCCAACACGGTCACACAGAGCATGACAATTAACGCCAGAACCGTTGTGAGCCGCATGGGCAGCGAGGTGGCGGAGATAATTGCCGGTACGATCATCAGCGTCGCAAAAGGATTGGTCATGCCGCCGGTCATGTAAAGCAGACCGGCGAGTTGCAACACGTCAAAGGTCAGGATTGCGAAAGCCGCATAAGGTGTCAGCAAAACCGTTGAAGGGTAGCGCCAAGCAAGAAACAGATTGAGCCAAGCCGCAGCCGCAATCAGTGTGAGACAAAAGCTCACCGGAAATGGAAACCCGAGCCAATAGGCGACAAACAAAACAGCCGCCGTCTGACCGGTTACCGCCAACCAGCGCAGCCGTATTAAAGTCGAGAGCCGCAGGCGCTGCGGCAATCGTCTGTCGCGGATTTCGATGTCAATCGTCATTGCGTGTGTATGCGATAAACTGAAACGCTATCCAAGAGGAAACCTTGTCACGTCCCGCGCGGCTTGGCGCGTGCCGTCGGAAGCGCGTTGGCGGGATCTTCCGGCCAGACATGTTTGGGATAGCGCCCGCGCATATCCGAGCGCACATCCGCCCAAGAGCCGCGCCAAAAACCGGGCAGGTCGCGGGTCAATTGCAAGGGGCGGTGCGCCGGCGACAGGAGCTCGAGCAGCAGAGGGACTTTGCCATTGGCGATCGCTGGATGCGTTTGCAGACCAAACAATTCCTGCACCCGCACCGACAAAACAAGCTCTTCATCCTCATAGCGGATTGGAATATTCGAACCGGTCGGCACGGTGAAATGCGTCGGGGCGAGTTCATCGAACCTGCGTTGCAAATCGTAAGGGATCAGCGCCCGCAGACCTTCGAGAAAACTTCCATGCGGAATTTTCGAC
>JANOYJ010000490.1:0-4664 GCA_031428815.1 Phyllobacterium sp. | reverse complement strand
GAATTCTTTCTTCTTCGGTGGTGGAGCTTGAAACTCACCCCCCAGCGGCCCGTGGTACATCGCTCCTCCGCCCCGGTTTGTCGGGGACTGAGGAACGTTTGCCGGAAGATCGGGAGTTGGCTGCGGTGGTAATTGCGATCCGCTCGCCGATGGCGAGTCCGGCAACGGAGCACTGGGTAACGGTGTCGGCGACAACGGGGCCGGCGACGGAATGGAGTTCGGATCGAACTGGCGCGTCTTCGCGTTGGCGGACCGAATCGGGACTCGTACCGAATCGGCGGCAACACCGGGGACATCGATCACCGTGGCGAGAGCCAGTCCTGCTAGCACGGAGACAGACGAATTCAAACGGTTCATGGGAACGGCTCCAAGTTGGCGAGGCGGTCAGGCGTTGGTCACGCGCCTTGATGCCCACTTTGCCAACAGAGACGGGCGTGGTGGCTGCAAATGATACCTCGGCCATATTGGCCTCCTGTGGTTAAATGTCTTGGTACAGATATCGTTCTTTATATTGTTCACCGCAATAGATATAAATATGAACATCTCGTTCAATATAAATGAACAAACCTCAATCTTGCGCGTGCCAAGCCCCATCGCTATGTCAACGCCATGAAAGTAGCAGACACCGACATCATTATCGTCCCCGGTTATGAAAACTCCGGAGAAACTCATTGGCAGACCCGGTGGGAGCAAAAACTCTCAACGGCGCGGCGCGTTGAACAAGCGCAATGGTCCAAGCCGGAACGTGACGAATGGGTGGCGAAGGTTGTCGAAACCGTCAATGCAGCGACAAAGCCGGTCGTCTTGATTGCGCATTCGCTCGGTATCCCGACAACGATTCACGCTATTCCAAAGTTCAAAGTGCCAGTAGCCGGTGCCTTCCTCGTCGCGCCACCCGATGTGAGCAATCCAAAAATCCGCCCGAAGCATCTGATGACCTTCGGCCCCTACCCGCGCGATCCTCTGCCTTTCCCGGCTGTTGTCGTCGGCAGCCGCAACGACCACTATTGCGCCATCGACATTGCCCAAGCACTCGCAGCGAGTTGGGGCGCTCAATTTGTCGACGGCGGCGATTCTGGACACCTCAATGCGGACTCTGGACATGGTCCTTGGCCGGAGGGCACTATGGTCTTTGCTAAGTTTCTCACAGACCTGCGGTCAGCGCCTTAGAAACATATTGTTTACGAATCGTTCGTATTTATGCACTATCCATTAACTATGTTGCTGAGGGGCAGATTATGAGAAAGCATTTCGTTTCATTGGTATTCGCTGCAATCGCGACAATCGCATCGACGGGTTTATCCAGCGCAGCAGACGAAACCGCGTCAGAAGTTGCGCAAAGCGCGATCGACATTGCTTTTGGCGCGACCATTACGTCAAACTATGTATCCCGGGGCCTGACGCTCTCCGACGACAAGCCGGCGTTCCAAGCCTATATGGAAGCGTCTTACGGTATTGCCTATGCCGGCATCTGGGGTTCCACATACAACGTGCTTGACGACAACAAGGCGGAAATTGATCTTTCTGTGGGCATTCGGCCTGAGTTCGGCAAGGTGTCGCTCGATATCGGTTATGCGCGTTATTATTATTCCTTCGATGGCGATTGCTGCGGTGAGGTCTACGCAAAGGCCGATTTCGCGGCGACAGATGCCGTCAGTGTTGGTGCCGAAATCTTCCATGATTTCGATGCCGAGGCCACCTATTTACGTACCAATGCCTCTTATGCGCTGCCGGAAGATTTCAGTGTGTCCGGTGGTTTTGGCGGCTATGCGCAGTTCCATCAGATGGACTGGGACATCGGCGTGTCTAAAACCTTCAAAGACACTGTCACGGCAGACTTGCGTTATTATGGATACGATGACGCCGTCGACAAAACCCACAAATTCGTCGCCGCTTTATCCTTTGACACCAGCTTATCGGCGCTTAGCGGCGATTAGAGCTGCCTCAGGCCTTTGCGTCTTGAACCAATATATCCGCGCCACCCTTGATATAGGCGGTGTCGACGCCTATCGCGATGAACTGATAGCCGAGACCCGCCAGAAACTTGGCATGGGCTGAATCAATCCCGAAGCTCGCAGCAAACTTGCCTGCGGCCCGGGCACGCTCAGAAACATCCCGCAAAATCGTCGTCATGCCGCCATTGGTCGGATCGACCTTCTCGCCCTTGCTCCACGCAATCGAAAAATCGGCTGGGCCAACAAAAACCCCGTCAATGCCGCGAATGGCAAGAATGTCATCCAAAATCTCCATCGCCGCCAAAGTCTCGATCATGGCTATCGCCAAAGTCGTCTCATTGGCCGCTTTGAAATAGCTGTTGGCATCCGAATACCCGTGAAACGCCATCGCCCTGGCCGGCCCCCAAGACCGCGCACCAAGCGGTGGATACTTCATGGAATCGGCAAAGTTCCGCGCATCCTCAATGGTATTAATCATCGGCGCAATCACTGCCTCTGCACCGAAATCCAAGGCGCGGCTTGCCATATCAAACCGCCCGACGGGGATGCGCACTACCGGATGCGCACCGTTTTGAATGACGGGGCCAATCGAGCGCAGGATCGAATCTTCAAAATGCCCGCCATGCTGCATGTCGAGCGTCACGGCATCAAACGAACTCGACGCGATAACGCCCGCTGTTAAGGGATCAGGGATCGACGACCAAGCGGTAAACAACGTCTCGCCTGCTTGGATCCGTTCTTTCAAAGTCATCGAAAACTCCTTGTTTTCACTAGACAATCAGGTTTCCAAATCAAAACCAACAAAAAACCGCCCGTAGGCGGCTTTTCAAAAACTATTTGAAAGAAACTTAGCTGTTCTGAATTTGCTCAATGGCGACAGCCATCAATTCATCCATATTCCGGCGAATCTGATGGTCCGACTGCTCAATCTTAGCGGCGTCCAAATCGCCGCGAACCTTGCGGAATACATCGTCATCGCCCGCCTCTTCAAAGTCAGACATGACAACTTCCTTGGCATACTCGGCTGCCGCATCGCCGCTTTTGCCCATGAGTTCTGCTGCCCACAGGCCCAAAAGCTTGTTGCGCCGCGCATTGGCTTTGAACTTTAAATTCTCATCATGCGCAAACTTGTTCTCAAAAGCGTCTTTGCGGTCATTCAAATTGGTCATGTGCTGCTCCCGGTATGACAAACTGGCTCACCATCATCTATGCGCCCCATCACCAAAACAAAAGAGGCAAGGCGCATCAAAATACCGCTTTTGTTTGTTTGCAATGTGAAGAACATCGTGCATAAGCCTTGGCAAAGTCCAATAGGCAATTGAGGACTCAGCGGCTTTGGCCTAGCAGGAGCCATGTTATCGGTCCGCAACTAACGAATTTTCACAACGTAATGACAGGAAATTTCATGAGCCGTCGCCGTCGAATTTATGAGGGCAAGGGTAAAATCCTCTATGAGGGTCCGGAACCCGGCACGCTGATCCAATTCTTCAAGGATGATGCAACTGCCTTCAACAACAAGAAACACGAAATTATCGATGGCAAAGGCGTCATTAATAACCGTATTTCGGAGCATATTTTCACGAATTTGAACAAAATGGGCATTCCCACCCATTTCATCAAACGCCTGAACATGCGCGAACAGCTCATCAAGGAAGTCGAGATCATTCCGCTGGAAGTCGTCGTGCGCAATGTGGCGGCAGGCTCCATTGCCAAGCGCCTCGGGATTGAGGAAGGCGTGGTTCTGCCGCGCTCGATCATCGAGTTCTATTACAAAAACGATGCGCTGGACGACCCGATGGTCTCCGAAGAGCATATCACGGCCTTCGGCTGGGCCGCGCCGCAGGAAATTGACGACATCATGGCGCTCGCCATTCGCGTCAATGATTTCCTCTGCGGCCTATTTTTGGGTGCCGGCATTCAGCTCATCGATTTCAAGATGGAATGCGGCCGCCTGTTTGAAGGCGACATGATGCGCATTGTCGTGGCCGATGAGATCTCGCCCGATTCATGCCGTCTCTGGGACGTGAACACGCAAGACAAAATGGACAAAGACCGCTTCCGCCGCGATATGGGCGGGCTGGTCGAAGCCTATCAGGAAGTCGCGCGCCGTCTCGGCATCATGAACGAAAACGAGCCCCCGCGCCCTGCGGGCCCCGTTCTCGTCAAGTAAGTTTTCGTGAAATAATAAAGGGCGCATTTCTGCGCCCTTGCCTTTTCCACACCAAATCCGGACCAGCCCCATGATAAAAGCCCGCGTCACCGTTACCTTGAAAAAAGGCGTCTTGGACCCGCAAGGCAAAGCCATAGAAGGCGCACTCCGCACACTGGGCTTTGACGGCGTCGGCTCAGTGCGGCAGGGCAAGGTGTTTGATTTGACACTGGACCATAGCGATAAAGCGAAGGCTGAGGCTGATCTTAAGGCGATGTGCGAGAAGCTGTTGGCGAATACAGTGATTGAGGATTTTAGCGTGGAGATTATGTGACCTGCAAACCCGGATTGAAGGCGGCGGAGTTCGCGCGGGGGTTTGAATTGATGAATCAGGGCGGGTGTGGGAAGATTGTGTTGGCTTAGAGCTAAACCAAGCCATTAGCCACCAGACTCTGCGCCATGGCCGGAGCTGACTCGCTCACCGGTATGAACTCAATCCCGAGTGCCTTGCGCGTGCGGCTATTGTCCACTCTTGAGAAATGACCCAGTTCAGGCACGAC
>JANOYJ010000489.1:0-2007 GCA_031428815.1 Phyllobacterium sp. | reverse complement strand
CTATCGCTGGCGTGCCGGACTTAGTAGCTTTTCGACCTTGCCGTTGCTGGCGCTCAGTCTCGGTGTGTCGTTGCAAACGAGCATGAATTCACTTCCGGTGCTTGAGGCAAACTATCAGACCTCCTATTCGCATGGTTTGGTGATCGCCCTTGTCATCGCACTTTACGGACTGTTTTTTGCCGCGACATCCGCAAGGCCGAGCCGCATTCCACCGCGATTGCTGCTATCGCTTGGCGCAATCACCTACCCGCTTTATCTCATCCATCAACATATCGGCTACATCGCCCTTGCCCGACTGAAGGGCAGCGTAGGTGACCCGGTGCTCCTTCTCGGTGTCGTCCTCGCCCTTCTTGCTGCAGCGACAGCGATTTGGCTCATGGTCGATCGCCCGCTCGTTCCAGCGATGCGCAAAGGCCTAATTCTTCTCGCCAACAAGTTGGTACGGACCACGCCGCACCTCGGGCGTTACCTGACCCGCTTGGATATTGTCCGCCACTGATCTTGAAGGTTAAGAGCGAAGGCGGAAACGGTCAATCGTGCCTTGGATCAATTGACTGGCCGTATTGGATTCGTTGAAAGCCAACTCAATTTGAAAGACCATGGTGGTATTGGCCATTTTCTCAGCTGTGCTTGAACCGTGAAGAAAACGCACTGCGTCCTTTTCGGTCGTCACCAAAGTCAGATCGCCGGTCTCAGCGGTCTGCATCAGTTCCGCCATATCCTCGTCGGTGTAATGATAGTGATCGGGAAAACTGCGTGAGAGCGACACCCAAGCCCCTGATGCTTGCAATGTGTCAAAGAATTTATCCGGATCTGCAATGCCTGCAAAGGCCAAGAAGCGTTTGCCTTTAACGCCGGCACCATCCTCAAACTTAACCTCTGCTTCAAATACCGGCTTTGCGGCGCGGGCGGCGGCCCGGACCACCCATTCAGTTTTGTCAGATTTTCCGATAACAAGAAGCGCATCAACTTTTCGCATTTGAGCGATGAGCGGAGCACGCAATGGGCCGCCCGGGATAACATGGCCGTTGCCAATGCCGCGCCGTGAATCCACGACGATGAGATTGCAATCCGTATGCAGACGCGCACTTTGGAAGCCGTCGTCCATGATGATGAAATTGCAGCCGTTGCGCTTCAGGAGCAGAGCACCGGCGTGGCGATCGCGGGCAACGACAACAGGGGCATGATATGACAGCAGCAACGGCTCGTCACCGATATGGCTGGCACTGTCACGCTCATTATTGACAAGGTGTGGACCTTTTTCTGATCCACCATAGCCACGAGTCAAAATTCCGGGTTTAAGGCCAAGCGTTAGAGCGTGCCGCGCAAGCGCCAAGACAGTCGGTGTCTTACCACCGCCGCCGATTGTTAAATTGCCAACACACATCACAGGCATATCAATTCTGGGTGGCTTGGCATTCAGGAGACGGCGTTCCGCAAAATAACCGTAGGTCGCCGAGAACGGCGATAGGAGCATGGCGCGCCAATCGGCATTTTCCCACCAGAAGGGGGGCGCTTCGCTGACCATTACCGTCGTGCCTTCTGTGGCCTATCCAACTGCGATTTGACAATAAGGGGCTGAATGTATGGCTCGAGGTGAATCAGCGTGCGAGTTAAAGCACCACCCATATTATCGAGTGCAACTTGCGCTGCGCTGATCATTTCTTGACGGGACGCAGGATTATTCAAGAGATAATTGACACTTCCCGCCAACGTGTCCTTGTCTTTGACAAGCTTAGCCGCACCATTGGAAATAAGGTTTCGATAGGCTTCTCTAAAATTTTGAACATTCTCGCCGGCCAAAACCGCCGTACCGAGAGCTGCCGGTTCAATGGGATTTTGACCGCCTTCAGCCGTTAGAGAGCGACCGACGAAGGCAATCTCGGTCAGGCGCAGATAAAGGCCCATCTCGCCGATTGTGTCGCCGAGGAAAACGGCTGTGTCCGCCGTGATCGCATCACGACGGCTGCGGCGGGCGACTTTGAGTCCCATCGCGGTCAGTTCAGC
>JANOYJ010000488.1:0-4243 GCA_031428815.1 Phyllobacterium sp. | reverse complement strand
CAAGAGGCCCGCGCGGATCGCTTCGACATCTTTGGGGTTTTTGGCGCTGAAAAAGACGATGTGCCGGATCATGGGGATAGATGTCTCACCTGAAGGGGATAGATTTATGCGGCGTTGGAGAACACTGCGTGGGCACCTTCCATGCGAACGTTGCCCTCCGCAACGAGGCGCAAGGCCGCAGGGTAGAGTTGATGTTCGGCGACCAACACGCGGCAAGAGAGGGTTTCGGTCGTATCACCTAGCATAACGGGAACCCGTGCCTGAGCGATAACAGGGCCTTCATCCATGCCAAGCGTAACAAAATGCACCGTGCAGCCATGTTCAGCCACTTGGGCCTCGATGGCGCGTTCATGCGTGTGAAGGCCCGGAAATTGTGGCAAAAGCGACGGGTGGATGTTGATCATCCTTCCCTGCCACTTCGAAATCAGTGTCGGCGTCATCAGGCGCATATAGCCGGCGAGACAGACAATATCTGGCTTTGCCGTATCCAGCGCCGCGTCGATCGCAGCGTCATGCGCTTCTCGGCTGCCGAAGGATTTATGCGGGATCGCACGGGCGGGAATGCCATGGCTGATCGCCAAGGCAAGGCCGCCTGCATCCGGTTTGTTGGAAATCACCGAGACAATTTCCGCCGGGTAATCGTGATCTTTAGCGGCCTCGATGAGCGCGACCATATTCGAGCCACGGCCGGAAATCAGCACAGCCACACGCTTTTTGGTCGTTGTCAAAGCGCTAATGTTCCTTTGTAAACAACGCCTTGATCAAGTTTTTGAACAAGACGACCCAGCGTCACCACCTTCTCGCCCTCAGCGATAAGCCTGTCCGAAACTGCTTCGGCTTTGTCCGCGTCGACCACGACGATCATGCCAATTCCGCAATTAAACGTGCGCAGCATTTCATGCATGGCAACGCCGCCCGTGGCGGAAAGCCACGAGAAAACGCGTGGCACAGCTATGGCTGAGAGATTGATTTCAGCGGCCACATCATCGGGCAAAACCCGCGGAATATTATCAGGAAACCCGCCACCGGTGATATGCGCGAGCGCCTTGATGCCGTCGACTGAACGCAGAGTGGTGAGAAGCGATTTCACATAGATGCGTGTTGGAACGAGCAGTGCCTCTGCCAAGCTCTTGTTCGGATCAAACGGTGCCGGATCATTCCAGCGCAGCCCGGAAATCTCAACAATACGGCGAACCAGCGAGAAACCGTTGGAATGCAGGCCAGATGAAGCGAGCCCGAGCAGCACATCTCCCGCGCCGACGTCTGGCCGCGGCAAAAGTGAGCCACGCTCAGCGGCACCGACGGGAAACCCGGCCAAATCATAGTCGCCGCCGGAATACAAGCCCGGCATTTCCGCCGTCTCGCCGCCAATCAACGCGCATCCGGCTTGGCGGCAGCCCTCGGCAATACCCGAAACAATCGTTGCGCCTTGTGTCGGGTCGAGTTTTCCAGTGGCAAAATAATCGAGGAAAAACAAGGGCTCAGCGCCTTGAACGACAAGGTCATTGACGCACATGGCAACGAGATCAATGCCGACCGTCGAATGGTGGCCGGACTCAATAGCAATCTTCACCTTGGTGCCAACACCATCGTTGGCCGCCACGAGGATCGGGTCAACAAAGCCTGCGGCCTTTAGATCAAACAACCCGCCGAACCCGCCGATTTCGCCATCCGCGCCTGGGCGGCGCGTCGAGCGCACAGCCGGTTTGATCTTTTCGACCATTAGGTTTCCAGCATCAATATCGACACCGGCATCGGCATAGGTCAGGCCGTCTTTCTGTCCCATGACAGGGTCTCCGTTTGCGACTGCGCAATGGCATGACCAGCCCTAAGGTGCAAGTCGCGAGGAGTTCCCAACTGTTGAAAATCAAGGCGCTCGACACATTACCTATTTTCATCTTGGAAGTCTCGGCGAGCATGCTTAAATGTGGGGTGACGCAGGGGGAAATGGATGACAATTCCGAATTATATCACGATTTTCCGATTTTTCCTCGTACCAGTGGTGATCTATGCGATTTTCAATAACCAGATGGCATTGGCTTTGATCGGATTTGTTGTCGCGGGGCTGTCGGACGGCGTGGATGGGTTTATCGCACGGCGTTACAATCAGCGCTCCGAACTCGGTGCATATCTCGACCCGATCGCCGATAAAATCCTACTTGTTTCGATCTTTGTGGTCTTCGGCTATCTCGGACTGTTGCCGCTTTGGCTGGTCTATCTCGTCGTTTCCCGCGACGCATTGATTATCGGCGCGGTGGTGTTATCGACAGTGATGGGAAATCCGGTTGAGATGCACCCCCTGTTCATTTCAAAGGCCAATACCGCCACGCAGATAGTTTTGGCGGCCTTTGTTTTGGCTGATTTAACCTTCGTTTTAGAGTACCCGTTGCTTCAAAGCGGATTGATCTGGATCGTCGCACTCTTGACCGGACTGTCCGCCACAGCCTATCTCGTGCAGTGGCTGCGGCACATGGCAGGATTTGCGGAAACCGATGGCGAAAGCTGAAACCAAGACGATGAAACCTGTATCTGCGGCACAGATTGCCCGTGAGGATGAGATTGCACACTCATTCAAGCGGCAGATCGTTTTCTGGATCGCTGCACTGATCGCCTTTGGCCTCTTTCTTTACGTGTTCAGCTCTATCCTGTTGCCTTTTGTTGTCGGAATGACCCTGGCCTATTTTCTTGATCCAGTCGCCGACAGGTTGGAGCGTCTCGGCCTCAGCCGGATGATCGCAACCTTGGTCATTCTGATTACATTCATAGTGCTGTTTGTATTGGCCTTGATGATTTTCGTTCCGATTTTAGTGTCCCAATTTTCCGACTTCGCCGTGCGTTTGCCCGGCTATGTCGCCCGGCTTCAGGAACTTGTCGCGTCACAAAATGCTGAATGGATCAAAACCGTGATGGGTGTCGATTCAAGCGTGATCAAAAACGGCTTGGGATCGCTTTTGACACAAGGCGCAGGCTTTTTGACAACGCTTCTCCAGTCCATCTGGAGTTCTAGCAAAACGCTGATCGACATTGGCGGTCTGCTGGTCGTCACACCGGTAGTCGCCTTTTACACACTCTACGACTGGGACAACATGGTCGCGAAGGTCGACAGTTGGATACCGCGTGACCATGTCACCACAGTGCGTGAGATATTCACTGACATTAACACAGCAATTGCCGGCTTCGTTCGCGGGCAGGGCACATTGTGTATTATTCTCGGCTTGCTCTATGCAGCAGGGCTGACGATTGTTGGATTGAACTTTGCCTTACTGATCGGTCTCTTCGCGGGTCTTATTTCGTTCATTCCTTATGTTGGCTCGCTTGTCGGTTTAGTGCTGGCACTCGGTGTTGCTATCGTTCAGTTCTGGCCGGATTGGATCATGGTCGGCGCAGTAGCTTTGGTGTTTGTCATCGGTCAGTTCATTGAAGGTAATATTTTGCAGCCCAAGCTCGTCGGTGAAAGCGTGGGCCTCCACCCGGTATGGCTGATGTTTGCGCTGTTCGCTTTCGGCGCTCTATTTGGCTTTGTCGGCTTGATGGTGGCGGTTCCTGCCGCCGCTGCGGTCGGCGTCTTAGTGCGCTTCGCCATCAGCCGCTATCTTGCCTCACCGCTCTATCGCGGTCATGGCGAGGCTCAATAAGTTCCGATGACCAATTCTGAGACGCCGAGGCAAATCCCGCTGGACCTAGCCACCGGTCCGCGTTTTTCGCGCGATGACTTAATCGTGGGACCGTCAAATCATGCGGCGATTGAAATCATTGATCGATGGCCGGATTGGGCTGCGCCCATCGTCATTCTGGCTGGTCCAATTGGGTCAGGCAAATCGCATCTCGCTGAAATCTGGCTGGAAAAAGCGAAAGCCCGACGGATAAATTCAAGTGAACTGGTTGCATCACTTGACGAAGGTCTAAACCAAGCAGCTTTAATTGAGGATATTGGAGAGGCACCGGTTGATGAAACGGCACTATTCCATCTCATCAACAGCCAGCGCCAAGCGAAAACTTCGCTTTTGCTGACGTCAAGAAAATGGCCGCGCGACTGGAACATCAAACTGCCGGATCTCTTGTCGCGTCTCTTGGCTGCGACCGTGGTCGACATTGCAGAGCCGGATGATGCACTTTTGACTGCCGTGATAGCGAAGCTCTTCGCTGACCGTCAGGTCAATGTCGAACCCAATGTCATCTCCTTTCTCGTCAACCGGATGGAGCGCTCACTGGCTGCTGCTGTGGACATTGTGGACCGTTTGGA
>JANOYJ010000487.1:0-4587 GCA_031428815.1 Phyllobacterium sp. | reverse complement strand
GCCGGAGCAAAGTCGGCCAGCCTTCCCGCCGAAACCCTGATTTCCGAATATGCGCCGGGCCAATACGAGCTGACACTTCATTACCGCGAAGATGTCATGCAGGCGGCGGATGATCTCATCCGCCTAAAGCGGCTGGTGCGCGCACAGGCGCGACGGCACAATGTGACCGCCTGTTTTATGGCCAAACCCATCGCCGACTATGCCGGTTCCGGCATGCATTTTCACGTGTCGCTGATGGACGAGGCCGGACACAATATTTTCATCGAGGAAGAGGAAGGCATCTGGTCGCCGATGATCCTCAATGCGCTGGGTGGTCTGAAAGCGACAATGAGCGAGAGCATGCTGGTCTTCGCTCCGCATGCCAATTCATGGCGTCGCTTCGTCTCGCAATCCTACGCCCCTGTCGCGCCGACCTGGGGTGTCAACAACCGCTCCGTCGCTTTGCGCATTCCAGCTGGCAGTATCAAAGCCCGGCGCATCGAGCATCGTCCTTCCGGCGTGGATGCCAATCCCTACCTCGTGGCGACCACGGTGCTCGCCGGAATCCGGCACGGCCTTGCCAACAGGCTTGATCCCGGCGCGGAGACCATCGGCAACGGTTATGCGGACGCACCGCTCGAGACCGGCATGTCGACCGATTGGCGCAGCGCCATTGCGGCGGCGAAGAATTCAGCCTTCCTGAAAAAGGCATTGGGCGAAGATCTACACCGCACGTTTACGGCGATCAAAGAAGCAGAATATCTGCGCGTCGCCCGCACAATCAGCGATGTCGATTATCATCTGTATCTGCACGAGGTTTGAGATCTACCAAGTCCGCCTTGGACCGTTATCGATGTGATAAAACCCTGACGGATAGCGATTGAACCCGCCGACACCGCTTTGCGCCATCAGAAACTTGACAAGGCCGCGCGATTGTCCGTGCACTCGAAAGTCAATGGCCCTGCACGAGAGGTGCATGGACTTGCCTTTACCCCCGACCTTACGATTTTTGCTTGTCGAACGAACAGTTGAATTCACTGTGACAGGGCCATATTTTGCCGAGACGCGTTTCAGAACATCGATGAGTGAGCCGGGAACGCACTTGGTCGGCGCGTTGAACACAATGGCCGATTTTCCGCGCGGCATGGCGGCGAGGATGAGCGGATTCATTTTGTCATAAATACTATCAGCAAGGAACGCGTGTTCCTCACCGAAATCATGCACTGCAATCTGTTGCTTGGGCGAAAGAGCAAAGAAAAACCCGGTGGCGGATGCTGGTTCCGGATTACTGAAGACGCTGGCCGCAAAAACGGCAGTTGCGATAGCCGCGACGGCGATGCGGCGAAACGCCTGTCGCCTCGATGAGAAAAATGAACGCATGCACTGGACCCCTACTTCAACCGGACCATCCGGTCGTGTCAGGTGCTGGGCGGCCTCCCAATCGCCAGCACGCGGGGTGTTTTCAAGCCAATTGGGGCGAAAGTGACTTCCGGCGCCTCACTTTATGTGACTCCCGGTAAAAATATTCGGATTTACTAATCTAAACGGTCGTCCGTCTAAAGTATGAGCGGCGGGGAGCGGATTTCGCTAAGACTATTGAATTCAATCGATTTTTCTCGCCCTTCGTCTAATTTACGGCAGTTCAAAATTACTGTTACGGAAATTACGAACAATGCTAGAAATTGTGATTGCCAAGGCGATGGGAGTGTCGCCTTTTCTGTCTGTGGAGGAGTTCCGACATGTCCGACAAGGTCTATAAAGTGCTGCCCGGCGCAAAAAAAGGCACACTGATTGACAATGATACCTATCTGAAATGGTACAAGGACTCGGTCAAAAATCCGGATAAGTTCTGGGGCAAACACGGCAAGCGGATTGATTGGTTCACACCTTATACCAAGGTGAAAAACACCTCGTTCACCGGCAAGGTCGCCATCAAATGGTTTGAAGACGGTGTCACCAACGTCTCCTATAATTGCATCGACCGGCATTTGAAGAAGCGCGGCGATCAAGTGGCGATCATCTGGGAGGGCGATAACCCTTATGATGACAAGAAAATCACCTATAATGAGCTGTCGCTCCATGTGAACAAGCTCGCCAATGTCTTGAAATCAAACGGCGTCAAAAAGGGCGACCGCGTCACGATTTATATGCCGATGATCCCGGAAGCAGCCTATGCGATGCTTGCTTGCACCCGGATCGGGGCCATTCATTCCATCGTCTTCGGTGGTTTCTCGCCGGATGCTTTGGCGGGGCGCATCATTGACTGCGAGTCTACCATTATCATCACCGCCGACGAGGGATTGCGCGGCGGCAAGACTGTGCCTTTGAAGGACAATACCGACAAGGCGATTGATATTGCTGCCAAGCAAGGCGTGATGGTCAAGACGGCACTTATTGTGCGCCGCACGGGTGGCAAGGTCGAATGGGCCAATGGCCGCGATCTTTGGTACCATGATGAAATGGTGAAAGCCAAAGCCGTGTGCGAGCCCGCAAAAATGAAAGCGGAAGACCCGCTGTTCATTCTGTATACGTCAGGTTCGACCGGCAAGCCCAAAGGCGTTTTGCATACCACCGCCGGTTACCTCATCTATGCCGCGATGACACATCAGTATGTCTTCGATTATCATGACGGCGATGTTTACTGGTGCACAGCGGATGTCGGCTGGGTCACCGGGCACTCTTATATCGTCTATGGCCCGCTCGCCAATGGCGCGACCACGCTGATGTTTGAAGGGGTGCCGAATTATCCGTCGACCTCACGCTTCTGGGAAGTCATCGACAAGCATCAGGTCAATATTTTCTACACAGCGCCAACCGCTATCCGCGCACTGATGTCGGGCGGCGATGCGCCGGTGAAGAAGACGTCGCGCAAGTCATTGAAGCTGCTGGGGTCGGTCGGAGAGCCGATTAATCCTGAGGCGTGGGAATGGTATTACGATGTGGTTGGCGAAAAGAAGTCACCCATCGTAGACACATGGTGGCAGACGGAGACGGGTGGCATTCTTATCACACCGCTCCCCGGCGCGACGGATCTAAAACCCGGTTCCGCAACACGGCCATTCTTCGGTGTGCAGCCGCAATTGGTCGACAATGAGGGCGGCGTTTTAGACGGCGCGGCGGATGGCAATTTGTGCATTGTGGATTCGTGGCCGGGTCAGGCGCGAACCATCTATGGCGACCACGATCGCTTCATCCAAACCTATTTCTCCACTTATAAAGGCAAATATTTCACGGGAGACGGGTGCCGCCGTGATAGCGATGATTATTACTGGATTACGGGGCGCGTCGATGACGTCATCAACGTCTCCGGTCACCGCATGGGCACAGCAGAAGTCGAATCCGCCTTGGTCAGCCATAATCTCGTCTCAGAGGCAGCCGTCGTCGGCTATCCACACGATATTAAAGGTCAGGGCATTTACTGCTATGTCACACTGATGGCAGGCAAGTCCGGCGATGATGCCCTGCGCAAGGAGCTTGTCGCCCATGTGCGCAAGGAAATCGGACCGTTCGCCGCACCGGACAAGATTCAGTTTTCGCCCGGCCTGCCCAAGACCCGCTCCGGCAAGATCATGCGGCGTATCTTACGCAAAATCGCTGAGGATGATTTCGGTTCACTGGGCGATACGTCGACGCTTGCCGATCCGGCGGTGGTGGACGATTTGATCGCGAACAGGCAGAACAAGAAGGGTTAGCAGTACAGATCTGCCCGCGTCAGCGGCACTGGAACAGATCCGCGCAATCGTTTGGACGCAAGCGTCTGGTTTATGTGAAGCGTACCGCGCTCAAAGGCCAATGCGACGCCGGTAAGGTAGAGCAGCCAGAGCCGCGCCTTTGGTTCGCCGACCTCCTCGATTGCCTCTGCAAATTTTGCATGCAGCCGCTCCGCCCAGAAGCGGCAGGTTTTGGCATAGTGCGGGCGAAGGCCTTCGACGTCATGAATCTCAAAGCCATGGCTTTCAAGATTGCCGATGGACATGCCGAGATGGTCGAGTTCGGCTCCCGGGAAAATATACTTAAAGAGCGCCACTTGGTCGTCGCTCTTGAGCATCTTTTTTGATTTTTTCATCCGCCGTGCGACGCTGTGGTGCATGTAAAGCCCACCCGGTTTCAAGAGGCGGTTAACGGCACTGAAATAAGTGTCGTGATTGGCAATGCCGACATGTTCGAACATGCCGATTGACGATATTTTGTCGAATTGACCTTCCATATGCTCATAGGATTTGAGGTGAATGGTAATTTTGTCTTCAAGACCTTCCGCCTTGATGCGTTGCCGCGCAAGCGTCGTCTGCGCTTCAGAGAGCGTGACGCCGTGGCCGGTAACGCGATAATGCTTAGCGGCGTGAATCAGCATCGCGCCCCACCCACAGCCGATATCCAAAAGCATTTCGCCCTGTTTCAGGCGTAGCTTGCGGCAAACGAGATCGAGCTTGGCCTCTTGTGCCGTGTCGAGGCTTTCGGACCCATCTTTGAAATAGGCGCATGTATAGACCATGCGCTCATCGAGAAAGAGCGCGTAGAAGTCATTGGATACATCATAATGATGCATTATGGCGGCTTTGTCCGAACCGCTCCGTTGGGGATTAACGCCACCAAGGTCACTTTCGATTT
>JANOYJ010000486.1:0-2292 GCA_031428815.1 Phyllobacterium sp. | reverse complement strand
ACTTCGCGCTGGCGCTGAAGAAGTCCGCTTCGCCGAAATGTCGATTATATCCGTTGGTGTGCTTGGCTTGAATAATTGTCGTTCCGTTCCAAGGTGACGCCCTGCTTGGGTGAAGTTCAGCCGTGCCAACGAATTTCGCGTCCCGACCCCCATCCGGTCCCTTGGCGAAGCCCTTCACTGATATGCCGAGCAATCTTTGACATAGCAATACGATCAGCTTCTCAAACTGGTCGTCACTAAGATCCTCATAGGCGAACTTCATAATGGGCACCCGTGAGTTTTGGATTCGATGAAAGGGACTGTCCCGACGCACGCTACATCACTGGTAGCACACAAGTTTGACGGGTTGAAATATCCAACTTTTGCCGATGTGATTCAATCATTGAGTGAAATGCCAAATTACGGTGATAGTTACCGAATTAATGCGGCTCGTGGATCGCAGTCCCTGAAGAAACACGCTCAACTCAATTGCAATTACCCTAAGCCTCAAGCGCTCATCTTCATTTCATAATCACCCGACAGCGTCATCCAATTATCCTCGGCGATGGCGAGTTTGTTTTGAACTTCGGTGCGCTCGATGCCGAGCTTTTTGACATGGTCCGGCGCGTTTGACGCATTGCCGAACTCGACTTCAATCGCCTGAATCCGTTTCTGAAGTTTCGCCACCAACTCCTCGGCTTCCTTGATCTTTTTGGCCAGGGGCGCGTATTCGATGCGGCGCTGGGCGGCGATCTTGCGCGCCTCGGCCTTGTTGACCTTGGGTTGTTGCTCGCGCTTGTCGCGCTGGCCGGTCGTGCCGGAAATCGTGCCGTTCAGCACCAGCGCCTTGTATTCATCGAGGTCGCCGTCGAAATTTTTCACCGTGCCGTCATGCACCAGCCAAAGCCGGTCCACGGTTGACTCAATCAAATGCGGATCATGCGAAATAAGGATCACCGCGCCCGGAAAATCATTCAGAGCCTCGACCAAGGCCTCGCGTGAATCAATGTCCAAATGGTTGGTCGGCTCATCGAGGATCAAGAGGTTCGGGCCTTCAAATGTCGCAAGCCCCATCAACAACCGCGCCTTTTCACCACCGGACAAGTCCTTGGCAGGCGTCATCATCTTGGCTGTCGCCAGACCCATTTGCGCCACGCGTCCGCGCACCTTGGCTTCCGGCGCATCGGGCATCAGGCGGCGCACATGTTCAATGGCGTTTTCTTCCGGACGCAGATCATCCAGCTGATGTTGCGCGAAGAAGGCGACTTTGAGGTTCGGCGCAATGGTCGAGGTGCCACCGAAATTCTTCAACCGGTTGGCGATCAGCTTGGCGAATGTCGATTTGCCGTTGCCGTTCGATCCCAAAAGCGCAATGCGGTCATCGGCATCGATGCGCAAATCGAGATGCTTGAGGATCGGCTTGCCCGCCTCATAGCCGGTCGAGACATCATACATCGCAATAATCGGCGAAGCGGCTTCTTTCACCGGACCGGGCAGACCGAACGGCGCAACGTGATCTTCGATCACCGAGGCAATCGGCTTCATCTTTTCCAGCATTTTCAAGCGCGACTGCGCCTGCTTGGCCTTGGAGGCCTTGGCGCGGAAGCGCTCGACAAAGGCTTCCATATGCTGGCGCTTGGCTTCCTGCTTGACGCGGGCCTTGCCTTGCAATTCCAGCGCCTCGGCGCGTTGGCGCTCAAACTGGTCGTAAGCACCGCGATAAAAGGTGAGCTTCTGGTTTTCCAGATGCACAATCGAATTAACCGCTTTGTTGAGGAGATCGCGGTCATGCGAGATCATCAACACGGTATGCGGATATTTCGCCACATAGGTTTCAAGCCAGAGCGTGCCTTCGAGATCAAGATAGTTGGTGGGCTCATCGAGGAGAAGTAGGTCAGGCTCGGCAAACAAAACCGCAGCCAGCGCCACCCGCATCCGCCAGCCACCGGAGAACGAGGAGGCCGGACGCAATTGTGCGGCAGGATCAAAGCCGAGGCCGGAAAGAATAGCCCCCGCCCGCGCTTCTGCCGAATGCGCGTCAATATCGGCGAGGCGAATGTGAATTTCTGAAATCCGGTCGGGATCCGTGGCATGCTCGGCTTCTGCCAAAAGCGCTGAGCGCTCGGTGTCGGCCTCCAGCACAATCTCCAAAAGGGATTGCTCAGTCGCCGGAGCCTCCTGCGCCACCTGTCCGATTTTCATGTTGCGCGGCAGCGACGTCGAGCCGGTCTCCGAGGCAAGATCGCCGGTTATCGCCTTGAACAGCGTCGTCTTGCCCGTGCCATTTCGCCCCACAAGCCCCGCATGCGTGCC
>JANOYJ010000485.1:0-1886 GCA_031428815.1 Phyllobacterium sp. | reverse complement strand
GTTTCATACGCAGCAGGCTTTGGCCTATGGCACGAAAATGGTCGGGGGCGTGACGCCGGGCAAGGGCGGGCAGCGGCATGAAGAGACGGGATTGATGGTCTTCGACACTGTGCTCGAAGCTCGCCAAAAAACCGGCGCGACCGCGACCGCCATCTATGTACCGCCGCCGTTTGCAGCCGATGCGATTGCCGAGGCTATCTCCGCTGAAATCGAGCTGATTGTCTGTATTACCGAAGGTATTCCGGTTGCGGATATGATTAAGATTAAAAAGCAATTGGCTGGCTCCAAGTCGCGTCTCATTGGGCCGAATTGCCCCGGTGTTTTGACCCCGGACGAATGCAAGATTGGCATCATGCCTGGCTCGATTTTCAAGAAGGGCAATGTCGGTATCGTCTCGCGCTCCGGCACATTGACCTATGAAGCCGTGTTCCAGACCACCAATGAAGGCCTTGGCCAAACAACCGCAGTCGGCATTGGTGGCGATCCGGTCAAGGGCACTGAATTTATCGACATGCTGGAGATGTTCCTTGCCGATGAAGAAACCAAAAGCATTGTCATGATCGGTGAAATCGGCGGCTCGGCGGAAGAAGACGCGGCGCAGTTCATCAAGGATGAAGCCAAGCGCGGCCGTTTCAAGCCGATGGTCGGGTTTGTCGCCGGACGCACCGCCCCTCCCGGCCGGCGCATGGGCCATGCCGGCGCAATCATCTCCGGCGGCAAAGGCGGCGCGGAAGACAAAATCGCGGCGATGGAAGCCGCGGGCATTCGCGTCTCGCCCTCGCCCGCGCGATTGGGCAAAACATTGGTTGAAGTCCTGAAAGGCAACTAAAATGGCCAACGACATTCGCCTCGACGAAATCTCGTTCCTCAATGGCTCGAACGCTGCCTATATCGAAGATTTGCAGTCCCGCTATCAGGCTGATCCGAACTCGGTGGATGCTGAGTGGCAGGCCTTCTTTGCAGGGCTAAATGAGAGCGCCGTTACCCCGCGCGCCTCATGGCAAAAGCCGAACTGGCCGCTGACGGCCAATGGCGAATTGGTCTCGGCGCTTGATGGAAATTGGCCCAAGGTCGAGGCCGTGCTGTTTGACAAGATCAAGAGCAAAGCCGCCGAAAGCAAGCCCGCGACCATTGGCGACGTCAATCAGGCGGCGCGCGATAGCGTTCGCGCCATCATGATGATCCGCGCCTATCGGATGCGCGGTCATTTACATGCCAAGCTCGATCCGCTCGGAATTGCCGCGCCGATTGACGATTACAACGAACTCTCGCCCAGCGCCTATGGCTTTACCGACGCGGATCTCGACCGCAAGATTTTCATCGATAACGTGCTCGGGCTTGAATATGCGACGGTGCGGGAGATGGTGGAAATCCTTGAGCGCACCTATTGCTCGACGCTTGGCGTTGAGTTCATGCACATGTCGAACCCGGAAGAAAAGGGCTGGATTCAACAGCGCATTGAGGGACCGGATAAGGCGATTGAATTTACTGCCAATGGCAAGAAAGCCATTTTGCAAAAGCTGATTGAGGCTGAAGGTTTCGAGCAGTTCATCGACGTTAAATACAAGGGCACCAAGCGCTTCGGCCTTGACGGCGCAGAGGCGCTGATTCCGGCGCTGGAGCAGATCGTCAAACGCGGCGGTAATCTTGGTCTCAAAGAGATTATCTTGGGTATGGCGCATCGTGGGCGCCTGAATGTCTTGACGCAATTTATGGGCAAGCCGCACCGTGCCGTATTCCACGAATTCAAAGGCGGCTCCTATGCGCCGGAGGAAGTCGAAGGCTCAGGCGATGTGAAATATCATCTTGGCGCCTCGTCCGACCGTGAGTTCGATGGCAACAAGGTGCATTTGTCACTAACCGCCAACCCGTCGCATCTGGAAATT
>JANOYJ010000484.1:0-4237 GCA_031428815.1 Phyllobacterium sp. | reverse complement strand
GCGGCAACAAAATGACTTATCACCTCAGATTATTGCGGATCTATTCACAGAACTATCCACGCTGCCGGCCAAATCTATTGCCATGGCAAAAGCAGCGAAAGCGGCGGGCAGGCCGCACGCGACACAGTTGCTTGCGAACCTGACAGAGGCTATTGCGGGCGGCAAAACTGTCAGCGAATTTACGAAGGAACTTCATTCATGAAAATGCCGCCCAATATTGGCCTTGTGCATTTCATCGGCATTGGCGGCATCGGCATGAGCGGCATTGCCGAAGTGCTGCATAACCTCGGCTATAAGGTGCAAGGTTCCGACCAGGCCGACAGCGCCAATTGTCAGCGTCTGCGTGAGAAGGGTATTGAATGTTTTGTCGGACACACCGCCGTTAATCTCGGTGTTGCTGATGTTGTCGTGGTCTCGACTGCTATCAAGAAGAACAACCCTGAACTGGTCGCAGCCCGAGAGAAACTGTTGCCAATTGTGCGCCGTGCGGAAATGCTGGCGGAACTGATGCGCTTTCGTCAAGCGGTGGCGATTGGCGGCACGCATGGCAAGACGACGACGACTTCCATGGTCGCGGCGCTGCTTGACGCCGGCGGGCTTGATCCGACGGTTATCAATGGCGGCATTATCAACGCTTATGGCACCAATGCCCGGATGGGCGGCGGCGACTGGATGGTGGTCGAGGCCGACGAGAGCGACGGGACATTCCTGAAATTGCCTGCCGACATTGCAGTTATCACCAATATCGATCCGGAGCATCTCGACCATTACGGCACGTTTGATAAAGTGCGCGACGCGTTCATGCAGTTCATCGAAAACGTGCCGTTTTACGGCTTCGGCATCATGTGCCTCGATCACCCCGAAGTGCAAGCACTGGTCTCGCGCATTGAGGACCGTCGCGTTGTCACTTATGGCGAGAATCCGCAATCCGACGTGCGGTTTCACAATTGCCGTATTGACGGCGCGGCGACAAATTTTGACGTGACCATTCGAGACCGCAAGTCTGGCAAGACGATTGAGATTTCCGATCTGCGCCTGCCGATGCCGGGCAGGCACAATGTATCCAACGCGACGGCGGCGATTGCTTTAGCACATGAACTTGGCATTGACGCAGAGGCAATCAAGCGCGGTCTGTCCAGTTTTGGCGGTGTCAAGCGGCGCTTTACACATACGGGTTCTTGGAATGGTGCTGAGATTTTTGACGACTACGGGCACCATCCGGTCGAAATCAAAGCTGTATTAAAAGCCGCGCGGGATGCGGCCAAGGGGCGGGTGATTGCTGTGGTGCAGCCGCATCGCTATACGCGGCTTGCCAGCCTGTTTGATGATTTCTCGGCATGCTTTAACGATGCTGATACGGTCATTTTGGCTCCGGTTTATGCCGCAGGCGAAGAGCCGATTGACGGTGTGACCTCCGAGGCGCTTGTGGCGCGGATCAGGTCGGGCGGGCACCGCGACGCGCGGCATATCAACGGCGCACCCGATCTTGCACCGCTCATCAAACAGCTCGCCAAGCCCGATGATTTTGTCGTTCTGCTCGGTGCCGGAAGCATCACGCAATGGGCTTATGCCTTGCCAAAAGAGCTCAATGCTCCGGAAGCGAGGCCGTGATGGGAGCGCCTTTGTTTGACGGTGAAAAGCTACTTTCTTCGCTTGGCGACACGTTGAAGAAAATCCGTGGTCGCACCATGCCAAATGCGGAGATGGACAAGATCACTTGGTTCCGTGCCGGTGGCTTAGCCGAACTCTTGTTTCAGCCAGCGGATGAGGAAGACCTGTCCGAATTCATGCGGGTGCTGCCGCAGGAGATTGCGGTTCTGCCGGTCGGTATCGGGTCAAACCTCTTAGTGCGCGATGGCGGGATACGCGGCGTGGTCATCCGCTTGTCGGCCAAGGGTTTTGGCGAGGCGATGCAGGTCTCCGACACGCGTATCAAAGCCGGTGCGGCGATCCCTGATAAGCGCGTTGCGGCGCTGGCGCTTGAATGCGGCATTGGCGGGTTTCATTTTTATCATGGCATTCCAGGCGGTATCGGCGGGGCGCTTCGCATGAATGCCGGTGCCAATGGCGTTGAGACCCGCGAGCGGGTGGTGGAAGTCAGGGCGATTGACCGCAAGGGCGATCTGCATGTGCTGACGAATGAGCAAATGGGTTATGCATATCGCCATTCCGGCGCGGCGATGGATTTGATTTTCACCGGTGCTATTTTTGAGGGCTACCCGGCCGACCAGGACGACATCCGCATCAAGATGGACGAGGTGCAGAACCACCGCGAGACCGTGCAGCCGATCAAAGAAAAAACTGGCGGCTCGACCTTCAAGAATCCGCCGGACAATTCCGCTTGGAAATTGATCGATAAGGCAGGTTGCCGTGGCCTGATGGTTGGCGGTGCGCAAATGTCGCCGATGCACTGCAATTTCATGATCAACACCGGCACGGCGCATGGCTATGATCTCGAATATCTCGGCGAGACGGTGCGTGCGCGCGTGCTTGAGGATTCCGGCATCAGGCTCGAATGGGAAATCAAGCGGCTCGGGCTGTTCAGGCCCGGCAAAGAAGTGCAGGAGTTTTTGGGGCAGCTGCTTTAGGACATGAACCGTCTTCCTTGAACGAACCCCTGCGGACCGTCATCCCGGAAGCGCGAAGCGGTGTCCGGGACCCATTCCGCCAAAGAATGCAATTACCTTATTCAGCACCCTTTTCTGCCCGACATTGTTCAGGCATGGGTCCCGAATATTGCTACGCGATTCCGGGATGACGGCGCTGTCTAGGGCTTTCGAAATTACCGCGAGCGTTTTCTCATAATGGGCTTCAAAGGCATGACGCCGCAATTGTCAGTTGCTGAATATTCTAGCATGATGCTGGAAAGGGAGCCCGCCATGAAAACCATGACCTTTTTAATTCCCACTTCATTGTTCGAACGTATCGAAGCGGCAGTTAAGGCTGGAGACTACGCTTCGAAAAATGAGGTTGTTTGTGACGCGTTGCGACTTTGGGAAGAAAGGTGCGAACGCAGGAGTGCGGACGTAAAGAAGCTTCGAGCCGCGCTTGAGGAAGGATTGGCAAGCGGACCGGGTCGGAAGGTTACTGCTTCTGAATTGATCGCTGATTTTAAGGCGAAAAGGACGGCGAAAAATGACGGATGAGGAGCTGTATGTTCGTCTTGGCAGATTGATTGAAGCAATGCCAAAACTCGATAGTTTTACGGCAGATAAGTCCGAATGCATGAATTGGCTAGCGAAAGCCTATGCAATTATTGATTCGACAAATGACTTAAGCGAAAAGATCGCTTTCAATATTGCGATGGACAAGTTTGGAACAGGAACTATCCATCACAATTCGCAAGCAGCATTCGCGGTTACCTCAATTGTATTGCGCAGTCTAGCTGTGCTGGAACTCAAGGTTGCCCCAGAGTTGCAGGGAAGCTTCATCCCTTCTGGGTCGGTATTTGACGCCTATAAGGTAATTGGGATTATATTTAGCAGAGCAACGCGCGATATTCTTGTCGTTGATCCATACATGGATGGCAAAATTGTTGCGGAATACATGCATGGTGCGCCTGAAAATGTCTCTATCCGGTTGCTTTCTGACAAGCAGACATACAAACCCGATTTGGTTATTGCCGCATCAAAATGGTCTGAGCAATATAAACTCTCAAGACCATTATCCGTGCGTCTAAGTCCGGCGCGTCAGTTGCACGATAGGCTGATCATTACCGACGCTGTCGATGCTTGGAACGTCACGCAATCCTTCAAGGACTTTGCGACGCGATCCCCGGCTTCAATTGTGCGAAGCGATCCAGAAACTGCGAAGCTAAAGGTTGCGGCCTATGATGATATGTGGAACGCTTCGGAGATAGTCCAGTAGTCAGGTCGGTAAAAGCAGAAATGTCATTCTGAACCGCGACATCTTGACATCCACCCCTCTCCGCCCTTGATACCTGCATCAGGAGATCCACCATGCCAGCTGCAGCCCGCACCACTGTTGACGATAAAGAAGTCGAGCGCTTTTCGAAGATGGCGGCGGAGTGGTGGTCGCCGACGGGGAAATTCAAGCCTTTGCACAAGTTCAATCCGGTGCGGCTGACATATATTCACGAACAGGTGCTTGAGACGTTCAAATGTGATCCTAAATCCACCAAGCCATTCAAAGGATTGCGAATTTTGGATATTGGCTGCGGAGGAGGACTGTTGTCTGAACCCATGGCGCGGCTTGGGGCGGAGGTGGTCGGGGCTGA
>JANOYJ010000483.1:0-5720 GCA_031428815.1 Phyllobacterium sp. | reverse complement strand
GAGCATCTTAATCTTAACAAACCGATTTACGCCAAGACATCTTCCTACGGCCATTTCGGTCGCAAGCCGGGTAAAGACGGCTCTTTCTCATGGGAAAAGACCGATCTGATCAGCGCTCTGAAGGACGCCGTTAAGGCGGCTTGATTCTTGGAAAACCCGGAGACAAGCTCGCGCCGGAAAGGTGCGGGTTCTTTTTTTGGACGCCGTCACGGCAAGACGCTCCGCCCGCTGCATGTTTCGCTGCTGGATGCCTCGCTTCCAAAACTCCTGCTGGATTTGGACGCCCTAATACCACCAGACGTCGGTCAACTATTTCCAATACCTGTTACGTCAACGCGGCTGGAAATCGGTTTTGGCGGTGGTGAGCATCTGCTCCACCGCCTACGCGAACGTCCCGACACCGGCTTTATTGGCGTCGAACCCTTCGTCAACGGCATGGCAAAGCTTTTAGCCGGATTGCATACTGACCCGATGGCCAATATCCGTGTTTTTAATCAAGACGCGGCGCTTTTACTGGATTGGCTTCCCGCAGCCTCAATCGATCATGTGGATATTCTTTATCCCGACCCATGGCCGAAAAAGCGCCAGCATAAGCGCCGGTTCGTCAGCCCCGAGAATCTCGTTCGTCTCGCGCGCATACTAAAACCGGGCGCTATACTGTGCTTCGCCTCGGATATTGCCGACTATATCAACTGGACACTGACGCATGTGCGTGAGCATGGCGGCTTCGCATTCATGGCTGATGATGCCGATGACTGGCGTCTGCCTTATGCAGACTGGCCGGGAACGCGGTATGAGGCGAAAGCGTTTCGCGAAGGCCGGGTTCCGGCCTATCTAACATTTATCAAGACAGCTTAGCTGATCTTTAGAAGTGCCTTGCCGCCCGTCATATTTGCAGCATAGCGGTCAAGGGCAGCCGGGTATTCGTCGAAACCAACGAGCGCTGAGACCTTGGTTTTGAACACGCCGGACTTGAACAATTTCAAGATGTCGAGCGAAGCTCGAAGACCACCTATCTGACCCAGCTCAATGAAATAGGGCGCAAGCCAGAACGCTTTGATTGTCTGATTTTTATAAATCACCGATTGGGTCGGAAAATGTCCGCCATGCGGATCGGCGGAGTTTTCCTCCAAATATCCAAACACAATTGCATCCGTATTGGCGGGCATCTGCTCCATCACATGCGCTGTAATACGGCCGCCAACAGCGTCGAAAAACAGGGTCGGACTGAGTTCGTCACAGAGCGCTTTCAGTTTTTCATCGAACGCCGGGTCATCTTGCAAAAGAATATATTTTGCACCCATCTCTTTCAGCAAAGTCACTTGTTCTTCACGGCGCACGATTGAAATCGTCTCGATTTTTGCAGCCCGCGCCAAGGCGATCACCCCACGTCCGACTTGGCTGGCCCCGGCGGTCTGCACAATGGCTTTGGCCTTTTTCTTATGAGCTTTTTGGATTAGCGCATAAGAGGTGAACGGGTTGACGACAAAAGCAGCAGCAGATTCCACGGGGAGCGAATCACCGACCGGAATGCAATTGCTTGCACCGATCGCGGCATACTCCGCCCAAACGCCTTCACCGTCAGGTCGCGCCACCGAGACACGGCGACCCTTTAGGAATTGTCCGAGAATCCCGGCATTGGAGGCGACCACGCGCCCGACGCCCTCAATACCGCATGTCTGTCCCGCCACCGGATTAATCGCGTAGCGACCACGCAACGAAAGAAGGTCTGATGGATTGGCAGATGCGGCCTCCATTTTGACCAAAACTTCACCCTTGATGAGTGTCGGGATTGGTTTGTCGACGCGTTCGAGATAGCGACCGGGGTGCATGGCATCGTCGGGTCCTGGTTTCAAGACAAGCGCCTTCATCGTGCTTGGCAGAATATCGCTCATGTCGTGCCCCTCGTCTTTCTCAAGCAAATTCAAAGTTCTGAACCTTGCTCTGCATCCCCATGCGAGACGTTTTCTTGTTGAAAGACTACAAATGCTTTCCCGGCAAATGCAATAGGTCAAATTTTGCCGAAACCAAGTGACGTCATTGTCGCTTGCCAAGGCACCAAGAATCCGATAGTTAAAGTTCAAATTCTTGATCACTTGAGCAAGGGTGGGCCCGAAAGGACCCGCTCTTTTTTGTTACCTGAAAGCAGACGCGTGAGCGAAACCGCCATTCAAACGCAAGATGACCGTCTCATCCGGGAGACCGGATTGGACGCACGCGTTGCTGCAATTATTTTTCCCGTTATTGCCATGCTCGGCTTCCGCTTGGTGCGTGTCCATATTTCAGGCTTGAACGGCCTAACCATGCAAATCATGGCTGAACGCCCGGATGGAACCATAACGGTTCACGACTGTGAAGAAATCAGCAAAGCCGTTTCACCGGTTTTGGAAGTCGAAGACCCGGTAAGCCGCGCTTATCATCTCGAAGTCTCCTCGCCGGGTATTGATCGCCCCTTGGTGCGTAAATCTGATTTTGCTACGTGGTCCGGCCATGTCATGAAAGTGGACACCCTTGTTGCCGTCGAAGGCCGTAAGAAGTTCAAGGGTAAGACGATTGAGGCCAAGGAAGACGGTTTCGTCTTTGAAAACGAGATGGTCGCCTATGGCGAAGAGCGTGTTGTCCATATCCCTTACGAGGCGATTGGCGAGGCGCGTTTGATACTAACCGACGAATTGATCCGCGAAGCTCTGCGCAAGGATAAAGTTCTACGCGAAGCCAACGGCATAAGTGACGACGACATAGAAGAATAGGATTGGGGCTTGCCCCCTAAGAGGAGATAGACATGGCAGTCAGTGCAAACCGGCTTGAGCTTCTGCAGATCGCAGATGCCGTCGCCCGCGAAAAGAACATCGACAAGGAAATCGTCCTTGGTGCGATGGCGGATGCGATCCAGAAAGCAGCCCGCGCCCGCTACGGTCAGGAAACTAATATCCGCGCCGACATCAATTCCAAGACCGGCGAAATCAAATTGCAGCGTCTGCTCGAAGTCATCGACGTTGTCGAAGATCCGGGCAACCAGATCGAACTCATTCGTGCGCGCGACCGTAATCCGGACGCTGAGGTTGGTGACTTTATCGCCGAAATGCTGCCACCGATGGATTTCGGCCGTATCGCCGCGCAGTCCGCCAAGCAGGTCATCGTTCAAAAAGTCCGCGAAGCCGAGCGGGATCATCAGTTTGACGAATATAAAGACCGCATCGGCGAGATCGCCAATGGCACGGTCAAGCGCGTTGAATATGGCAACGTGATTGTTGATCTCGGCCGGGGCGAGGGCATGATCCGCCGCGATGAGCTGATTCCGCGCGAAAATTTCCGCTATGGCGACCGTATCCGCGCCTATGTCTATGATGTGCGCCGTGAACAACGTGGTCCGCAGATTTTCTTGTCACGTACCCATCCGATGTTCATGGCAAAGCTCTTCACCATGGAAGTGCCGGAAATCTATGATGGCGTCATTGAGATCAAGTCGGTTGCCCGTGATCCGGGGTCTCGCGCCAAGATCGCCGTCATTTCCCGCGATTCCTCTATTGATCCAGTGGGTGCTTGCGTTGGTATGCGCGGCTCGCGTGTTCAGGCGGTTGTCGCTGAATTGCAGGGTGAAAAGATCGACATCATTCCATGGTCGCCAGATGCCGCGAGCTTCCTTGTGAACGCGTTGCAGCCGGCAGAAGTCACAAAAGTCGTGCTGGACGAAGATGCCGAGCGCATTGAAGTCGTGGTGCCGGACGATCAATTGTCGCTCGCCATTGGCCGCCGCGGTCAAAACGTCCGCCTTGCCTCGCAGCTCACCGGTTGGGACATTGATATTCTAACCGAAGCCGAAGAATCCGAACGTCGTCAGAAGGAATTTGCGGAGCGTTCAGCCCTGTTCATGAACTCCTTGAACGTTGATGAAATGGTCGGTCAGGTTCTCGCCTCCGAAGGTTTTGCCTCGGTTGAGGAACTCGCCTACGTTGATGCCAGCGATATTTCCGGCATTGACGGCTTTGACGATGACACGGCGACTGAATTGCAACGCCGCGCCCGCGAATATCTCGAACAGATCGAAGCTGAACTCGCTGCCAAGTGCAAAAAGCTCGGCGTGTTGGACGAGCTTCGCGACATCGAAGGCATGACATCGGCCATTATGGTGAAAGTCGGCGAAGACGGTGTGAAGTCCATCGAGGACTTTGCCGGTTACGCCGCCGACGATCTTGTTGGTTGGAAAGAGCGTAAAGACGGCGAGACGACAGTCAATGACGGTCTCTTGTCGGGCTTTGATCTCTCCCGCGCAGAAGCAGAACAAATGATTATGAGCGCGCGGTTGAAGGCCGGCTGGATCACTGAAGAAGACCTCGCCAAGGACGAACCCGTCCTTGAAGAAGCGGGAGCATAAGCGCCATGTTTGGCGCTTTTGACCGGAATGCGCGACATGAACGATCGGACCTGCATCGTCACGAGGACAAGCGGAACAGCTGAAGAGCTGATCCGCTTCGTTGCCGCGCCTGACAATAGCGTCGTTCCCGATCTAAAACGCAATCTTCCCGGTCGCGGATGCTGGGTAACAGCGACCCGCGAAAAGGTCGACGAAGCGGTCAGGAAGCAGCTTTTCAAGCGCGCCTTGAAAGAGGATGTCACTGCCGATCTTGAACTTGGTGCTCTTGTAGACCATCTTTTGGTCAAGAGTGCGCTCGGTAGTTTGGGTCTTGCGCGCAAAGCCGGACAAATCACAACAGGTTCCGCAAAGGTCGATGCGGCGATACGATCAGGTGAAGCAAGGCTAGTTCTTCACTCAACTGACGCGGCTGCCGACGGTATCCGCAAACTTGATCAGGCACGAAAAGCAGTTGCATCTAGCGGCGGACCTGTTATCCCGTCGCAAACGCTGTTTACCACTGTCCAAATGGATTTGGCATTGGGAGGCGAAAATGTGATACATGCAGCCGCTCTTGCCGGTTCTGCGGGTGAAAACCTTAAGAAACGTATTGCCGCTTTGACCCAATTTCGGGGCAATTCGGCTATAGAGCAGGCGCAAAGTAGAGTTGACGCCCCGAAGGAAACGGAATGAGTGATACGAAAACCGGTGATGACAAGACGCTCAGTGTATCGTCAAAGCCAACATTGACCTTGAAGCGCCCGGCTATTGAACTGTCAAAGGTTCAGCAGAATTTTAGTCATGGCCGCAACAAAGTCGTTGTTGTTGAGACCAAAAAGAGCAAATTTTCAAGGCCGGCTGAGAAGCCTGTTGCACCCATCGTTGTCACAAAACCAATTCCGATGCCGCCCGCTACGCCGAAGCCGGTCGTCGCGGCTCCGGTAGTTGCCGCGCCTATCGCAGCCGCGCCGATTGTTGCACCAACGCCAGTTGCCGCAGCACCTGCGTCAGCGCCGGTTCAAGCCAAAGTCGCAGCGCCTGTTGCATCAGCGCCCGGCGCTGCCCGTCCGGCAAATGCTACTCCTGCGCCGCAGGCACCGCGCCCTGCCGCCACCCGTCCATCCAATCTCGGCATGGTTTTGAACGTCTTGTCCAATGACGAGATGGCCGCCCGTCGGCGTGCATTGGCCGGTGCCAATTTCCGCGACGATGATGAGCGTCGCCGTGTTGTCGATGAAGCCCGTCGTCGGAATTTGGACGAAGCTGTCCGCAAACGCGAAGCCGATGATTCCGCCCGCCGTCAGGCCGAGGAAGAAACGCGCATTAAGGCTGAAGCCGATTCCAAGCGCCGCGCGGAAGATGAAGC
>JANOYJ010000482.1:0-5743 GCA_031428815.1 Phyllobacterium sp. | reverse complement strand
CAGGATAAGGGCTGTAAAAAACACGAGAAAGCGGATCGGCTGCACCTGCAAATCCAACCCCATGAATTCAACCCGATAACTGCCGCTGATTAAGTCTAAACCCCGGCATACCTGTGCGCCATCGATATCAATGCATTCGAGATCAGTAAATACACTGGGCAGGACGAAAAAATTCACTTTGGGGTAAACACGAGTGGCAGAACCGAATAGACGCAGGAACAATTGTTGCAGCGCAATGGATGCCCCAATCGCCGTAATCAATGGCGCAAGACGGAACGAACCCCGCAGGGGCTTGTACGCAATCCGCTCAATCGACCAATTCCACAGACTTGTCAGCAGCATAGCGACAAGGATCATGATGATAATCGTCAGCGCGGTCGCAACCGCGCCGGTTCCCACGACCGGCATAACGATCATAAACGTGATCAGCGCCATGAAAGCACCAACCATGAAAATATCGCCATGAGCGAAATTGATCATGCCGATAATGCCGTAAACCATCGTGTAGCCGATGGCGATGAGACCGTAGATTGAACCCAACGTAAAGCCGTTGATGACCTGCTGGACGAAATACTCCATGCGGTACAGTACCCCCAATTTGCCACGGCGTTGCGCGGCTAAGTTCCCTATTTTTCCTAAAGACTAACGAGGCTTTCTGGGAAAGCAACCGCTAATGCGACGCTCTAGTCAAAATGACTCTTGGTGAGGGCGATTTTGGTGAAATTCACTATTTAACCGGATAATCTAAATCGGTTAGGTGTGCCTGGCGGATCAATTCTGGTGGAATGACCGTTAATTTCGCTAGGACATGCCGCGAAATCAACGCCTCATTTGACGGTAAAGCCCTTGGCGAACGGGTCGCGATCATCAATGAAAATCGTATTATACCCGGTCATCCTTGCCCAGCCGCCAATGGAGGGGATGATCGCCTTCCTTCCATGAAAGTCGATTTCTTGTTCAACGCGTCCTTTGAAAAGCGAGCCAATGGTTGATTCGTGCACAAATGTATCGCCGACTTTCAAGCGCCCTTTGGCATGCAAATGAGCCATGCGCGACGAGGTGCCGGTGCCGCACGGAGAGCGGTCAATCGCCTTCTCGCCATAGAAAACGGCATTGCGCGCATCTGCTTCCGGATGCACCGGCTCACCGGTCCAAAGGAGATGCGAGAGCCGGTTGATCTCCGGATTTTCCGGATGGGCAAAGGTGTATTTTTCGTTCAGGCGCTGGCGCAACACGGGGCTCCATTTAATGAAGTCGAGCGCCGTATAGTCTGCCATGTCGCGATAGTTTTCCTGTGGCTCCACGATGGCGTAAAAATTTCCGCCATATGCCACGTCGACTTTCAGCGGCCCAAGGTCCGGACAATCAACCTCCAGTCCTTCCGCGTAAAGGAAGGACGGCACATTGGTAATACGTACTTCCTCGACATACTGCCCCTCTTGCCGGTATTCCGCGATAACCAATCCCGCCGGTGTATCAAGCCTGAGCACGCCCGGCGTCTTCGGCGTTACCAACCCATGCTCCAGCGCCATGGTCACTGTACCAATCGTGCCATGGCCACACATGGGCAGACAGCCGGATGTTTCGATGAACAGTATCGCAACATCGCAATCCGATCGTGTTGGCGGATAAAGAATTGAACCGGACATAATATCATGCCCGCGCGGCTCGAACATCAGCCCGGTACGTATCCAATCATACTCGGCCAGAAAATGCGCCCGCTTCTCCATCATAGTGGTGCCGGTCAAATTAGGACTACCGCCCGCAACAAGGCGAACGGGATTGCCGCATGTATGTCCGTCGATGCAGAAAAATGTATGCCGCGCCATGAAATTTTCCTCAGCCGAAGCGTTGCGGCGAAAACGGTTCCAAATCAAGCGCCGAAGCGTTGCCCAAAGCGAGATCCCGCACCAATCGTGCTGTCGCCGCTGACTGGGTAAGGCCAAGGTGGCCGTGCCCAAAGGCATAGAGTACATGGGGAGAAGCCGTTGAGCGACCAATTGCGGGAAGTGAATCAGGCAATGACGGTCTGAACCCCATCCATTGCTTGCCACCGGTAATATTCAAATCCGGCAAATAGCGTTTGGCCTTGGTCAGCATGGCATCGGCGCGTTTGTAGTTTGGTGGGTTGTCCAATCCTGCGAACTCCACGGCACCGCCGATTCGAATGCCCGTTTCCAAGGGCGTCATCACGAATCCGTCCGCCGAAAAGATGAGCATCCGCTTCACATCAGCGGCATTCTTCGGCAGCGTCGTGTTGTAACCGCGCTCGGTCTCCAACGGGATAACGTCACCCAATTGCTTTGCCAATCGATGCGACCAAGCGCCGGCGCAGACGAGCACTAAATCACCGGTTACCCCCCTCCCGTCCTTTAGGACAACGCTCGCTCCGCCTTCATGCCCACGAAGGACGGCCACTTCGCCTTTGATAAATTGACAACCAAAGGTCTGCGCGTAGGCCCACAGTGCTTTGCCAAAGCCTTTCGAATCGCTGACGGTCTTCCAACTGGGCGAATAGGTCGCTGCAACCACCTTGTCTGACAAACCCGGCTGCAATTCCCTTAACCGCTCACCGCGCACATGCTCAAAAGGCACACCATGCTTTTCACGAAACGCCCAACCGTCAAGCGCCGCGCGAAAAGCACTATCACTGTTATAAAGTTCCAGCGATCCATCATGCCGGACCATGCGTTCAATGCCTGCCCGGGCAACCAGCGCTGTCATTTCGGAAGCAGCCAGTTTCATCATTGATGCCTGCGCAGCAATTGCCGCATCGCGCTTTGACGCTTGCCCTTCTTTGGCGACCCTTAGAAGCCATGGCATAATTTTGAGGAAGTAGTTTGGCGCAATGGTCAAAGGTCCCAGCGGGTCCATGAGCCAGCCGGGGACGTTTTTTAGAAACCCTTTATGCGCCATGGGCATAATATCAGATACGGCGAACGCCGCAGCGTGGCCGGAACTCGTCTCCTCGCAAATGCCCGTCCGGTCCACCACCGTCACAGCAAATCCGGCCTCGGCCAGATTAATAGCGGCGGTGATCCCGATGATTCCGCCGCCGATGATGAGTGCGGCCTTTCCCACGTGTCAGACAGCCAGTTCTTTACGTGCGGCAATCGCATCGCGGACAATCTTCTCGACCCATGCCCGCTCAGCACCCGCCAGAGGCTGACGCGGACGGCGCACTGTCTCGGTGGACCCGATGGCAATTGCTTCGGCGAGTTTCAGGTTTTGCACCAAATAAGAGGAGACGTCCAAATCCAGTAATGGCCGGAACCAGCGATAAATTTCCAGCGCCTCTGCTGTCCGCCCGGCTCGCATAAGACGATAGATCGCGACGGTTTCTTTTGGAAAGGCAACGACCAACCCAGCCACCCAGCCGACGGCGCCCACCGCCAGCGCTTCGAACGCGAGATTGTCCACCCCGGTGAACAGGTCAAACCGGTTACCGAACCGGTTGATAATGTCTGTGGAGCGGCGGATGTCGTCTGAGCTTTCCTTGATCGCGACGAACAGAGGATTGGCGGCAAGCTCTTCCATAATATCCGGCGTTACATCGACACGATAAGCGATGCGGTTGGAATAGATCATCACCGGCAGACCGCCTGCATTGCCGACATCATTGAGCGTCGCGACGGTCTCGACCGGGTTGGTATGATAAACCATCGACGGAACCACCATCAGCCCGTCCGCGCCGGCTCTTGCAGCGGCGCGTGCCATGTTTTCGGCTTCCCGCGTTCCGGAATCATTAATGGTCATCAGTACGGGTAATTTTCCTGCAACCGACTTTGCGGTTTGGAGGACAGCGAGCTTTTCTTCCGTACTCAACATCGGGCCTTCACCCAAGGAACCAGCGACAATCAACCCGTCAACACCGGCTTCAACCTGCAAGGCAAAGCAGCGTTCCATTTCGCGATGGTCCAAGGAATCATCCGCCAAAAACTTCGTCGTAACCGCCGGGAATACGCCCTTCCACATCATGCAATCTCCATTTGATATATCAGTGATATATCTGTAAGGTGTTTTTCAGTCAATAGCTTTGTCGGGAAATTTTGTGACCGAACTGATCGCTTCCACCAATGAAAATAATCTCTCACAGACCGAACGCGCCTATCGTGCTTTGGAGCAGATGATCGTTACTCTTAAACTTCAGCCGGGGGAAACGGTGACAGAGGGCACGCTGATTGAACAACTGAGCCTTGGCCGCACGCCCGTGCGTGAAGCGGTGCAACGGCTTGCTTGGGAAGGTCTTTTGGATATCCGCCCCCGCTCAGGAATCCAAATCGCTGCTTTAGACCCCGCCGATTATCCAAAAGTGCTTGCTGCTCGAAAAGGGGTGGAAATGCTCCTCGCATGGGGCGCAGCGTCATATGGCTATCCGGAACACGACGCCGCCTTCAGGAAGGTGGAGAAGGAAATGCTTGCCGCCGTCAAGTCCGGCGATGTCGAAGCCTTCCTCAACGCCGACAAAGCCTTCGACGTTGTCCTCGGTCAAGCCGCCGCGAACCCTTACGCCTCCCGTCTTGCCGCACCGCTGCAAACCCATTCCCGCCGGTTCTGGTTCCGCATGCAGCGTCCTGATTCATTGAATTCGGCAGTAGAGCGGCATGTAGCGGTCATAGAAGCGATTATTGCGCGGGATGAGGACAAAGCGGAACGGGCGGCGGAGGAATTGATCGATCATCTGGGGCGCTGAGGTTTCAGGTCAAACTCCGATATTCCGTTCATCGGTGCAGGCGCGCCTGATATAGATAAGCGCCCGCCATCGCTGGCAGGCGCTTTCTTTGGCGGGAACACTCACCGCATCGTCGGTATCACAAACTCCGCACCATCTTTAATCCCGCTCGGCCAACGGCTCGTGACTGTCTTGGTCTTGGTATAAAACTTAAACGCGTCCGGCCCATGCTGGTTCAAGTCGCCGAAGCCCGAACCCTTCCAACCGCCGAAAGTGTAATAAGCGATCGGCACAGGGATCGGCACATTGATGCCGACCATGCCGACTTGGACCCGGGAGGCGAAGTCGCGGGCGGCGTCGCCATCGCGGGTATAAATCGCGGTGCCATTGCCATATTCATGGTCATTGGTCATTTGCAGCGCTTCTTCATAAGTCTTGGCGCGGACAATCGCGAGCACCGGCCCGAAGATTTCTTCCTTATAGATACGCATGTCGGTCGTCACATTGTCGAACAGACAGCCGCCCATATAGTAGCCGTTCTCATATCCCTGCATCGAGAAGCCGCGGCCATCAACAACGAGGTTCGCGCCCTCTGCAATGCCGATGTCAACGTAGCCCTTGACCTTATCGAGATGCGCCTTGGTGACCAGCGGTCCAAAATCGGCGGTGGGATCCGTGGATGGGCCGACTTTGAGGCTTTCGACGCGCGGCGTCAGCTTTGCCATCAGACGGTTGGCCGTATCTTCGCCGACCGGCACTGCAACGGAAATCGCCATGCAACGCTCACCGGCGGAACCATAGCCCGCGCCGATCAAGGCATCGACGGTTTGGTCCATGTCAGCATCCGGCATGATAACCATATGGTTCTTCGCGCCGCCAAAGCATTGCACGCGCTTGCCATTGGCGCAGCCGCGCGAATAAATATAATGCGCAATCGGGGTTGAGCCGACAAAGCCGATCGCCTTGACGTCAGGGTTATCGAGCAGTGCGTCGACGGCTTCCTTATCGCCATTGATGACATTCAAAACACCTGCCGGAAGACCGGCCTCAATGAAGAGTTCAGCAATACGC
>JANOYJ010000481.1:0-9625 GCA_031428815.1 Phyllobacterium sp. | reverse complement strand
CCATCGTGTTGCAATAACCGACCGAGGGCGCGGATGACGATACGATGTCCATGAACTGTTCGTAATCGATCTCACCGGAGGAGAGCTTGGCGCGGGACTTCCAGACGATGGTGCCAGACCCGGTACGCTCGCCCTTGTGCCAACCATTCAGCATGGGGCCGACCGAAAGCGCAATCGCAGGGATGTTGACGGTCGCTGCAGCCATGAGCATGGCAGGCGTGGTTTTGTCGCAACCGATGGTCAGGACGACGCCGTCCAACGGATAACCGTAGAGCACTTCGACCAGCGATAAATAGGCAAGGTTTCGATCCAGCGAGGCGGTCGGGCGCTTGCCCGTCTCCTGGATGGGATGGCACGGAAATTCGAGCGGAATGCCGCCTGCGGCGATGATGCCGTCGCGGACACGTTTGGCAAGTTCAATGTGGTGGCGATTGCATGGCGACAGGTCAGAACCGGTCTGCGCGATGCCGATAATCGGCTTGCCGCCCTGCAATTCCTCACGGGTCAGACCATAGTTCAGATAGCGCTCCAGATAGAGAGCTGTCATGCCCGGATTGTCCGGATTGTTAAACCATTCCTGCGAGCGCAGCTTCTTTGTCGTATTTGTAGCCATGAGGTCTGCAATACCTTGATATTAGGAATTTTAGCGGTCAAATTTCTTTACGCCGGAACCGACGGATATCACAAGGACGGAATGAAGGAGAAGCAAAAATGGCGATGAATATGCAGGGCGAAGAGCGGATCGCAGCCTCGGTCGATGCCGTTTGGGCGGCGCTGAACGATCCGGAAGTTCTAAAGGCCTGTATTCCCGGCTGTGAAGCCTTGGACAAAACTTCGGATACCGAAATGACAGCGACCGTGGGGCTGAAACTTGGTCCGGTGAAAGCGAAGTTTTCCGGTGCGGTGCAGCTGAAAAATCTCAAACCACCACATTCCTATACGATCCAGGGCGAAGGCAAAGGCGGCATTGCCGGATTTGCCAAGGGCGGCGCGGATGTGACGCTCACCGCAGACGGCAATGAGACGATCCTTGCCTATACGGTTACAGCAGATGTCGGTGGTAAAATTGCCCAGCTAGGCTCGCGGTTGATTGATTCAACGGCGAAGAAATTGGCAGGACAATTTTTTTCCAGTTTGAATGAGAAAGTGTCAGGGGGCTAAAACACCACGAAATCTGCGTTTGTCAGCGCTGGGTGCACGGTAAGAGTGGCGAACTGTGTCGATCCGAGTATGCCTGAACCGTCGATGTCGTAGAGCAGTACGCCGGTATTGCGATTGTAGATGATACGGTCATCGGCATCCAGAACGGCTCCAGCGACACCGAGGTCCTTAAACATCGCCGCGTTTAGTACACCGGTTGCAACGCCGAGCGCTGCGAAAATGCCGGTGTTTTCCAGACGGATCGTGTCGTCAATCACATTGAAATCCGTAATCACGTCGAGGTTTGTGACAGCGTTCAGAGCCGTATTGAAGTAGAACGTATCCGACCCGGCGCCACCTGTGAGCCGATCATTCCCAAGCCCACCAAGCAAAGCGTCATTGCCGAGGCCACCGTTCAAAATATCACCGCCACCAAAGCCATAAAGTGAATTGGCCAGTGTGTTGCCGGTTAGAGTATCGGCACCGATGTTCGAACCGTAGACATTCTCGATTGACGTGAGTCTATCCCCCGTCGCTTCGCCGCCTGAGACAATGCCGGTTGCCAGATTGACGACCACAGCGGCTGCAGAGGAGTAGTAATAGGCTGAATCAATGCCGTCGCCGCCGTTGATGATGTCTATGCCTGCGCCACCGACTAAAAGGTCATTGCCGAGGCCGCCATTCAGAGTGTCGTTTCCGGCAAGTCCGAACAACCGGTCCGCCCCGTCCATTCCATACAGCGTATTGTTCCCACGATTTCCGTTGAGAGTTTCCGCTCCAGCCGCACCGGTCGCTGTCAGATTTGCTACGCCAAGCAGATTGACTTCAACGACACCCGAGACAAGTTCCACATTTCCAGAAACATGGATCTTGTTGCCGCTGACGAGATCGAGCTTGATATTATCCCCGGCGATATTGAGCTTCACAATCGCCCCGCCAATCGCAATCGTTTTAAGCCCAACGGTGAGCTGCAATCCATAACCGCCTGCCGAGGCCGACACTGTCGATATTCCGGAACTTATCGACACACCTCCTGCGCCCTCGCCAATTGAATAGAAGCGGTCATTGTCCGTGTCTGAGTAGACCACACCGGTCACAAACACTGCGCCTGTCCGCGTGCCGAACATTTCGGTCAACATGGAAGCATTATAGGTCGTTCCGCCCTGTGTGTATTGGCCGATCTCCCGCGCCATTCCACCTTCCGAAAAGCTCGCATTCATCAAGTTGCTACGATGCCCGTCGCTGCGAAACAGTCCGAAATGGTGGTCCTGAATAGTTTTTAGCACGTTGATCGTGCCTGTCGTTCCCGACCAGGATATGTTCTCACCCAGCCAGTTGAAATTATATCCGGCACCAACAGCGCGCGTGCCGACATCGCCATCGCCAATACCGCTATGGGCAAATCTGTCGACGGCCAGCATGTGCTGAGAATGCCTGCTTGAGGCCAATTCAAGACTTGAACTCGGAGCCAAAACTTGGAGCGCGGCCCCCGATATCGTTCCGGGTGCCAGGCCGCTGTTCAAGTTAGTCAGCGTTGTTCCCGCATATGCCCCGCTTGCAACGGCACTGTTGTAACGCGCGAGTTCCGACGCTGGATCAAGCCGGGCACGGTTTATAAGTTCGAGAAGGTATTGCTCATAGGCATCGTGGGCAGCCATGCTTGTTCCTAATTGTGTCCACTCTTGCGGCGTCAGAACCTTAGATTCTCACGTTATGCACGAAAGGAAACACTATTGGGTTAAAGCCTCAATCGAACTTTTGTTAAATTTTGCGACAATTTGTCAGCCACACGGGAATTTAGGCCGTGACGCTCAGCATGGCGGGGTAACTTTCTGACCATCCATGTGATAATAAAGCGCACCATTATATCGCTATAAAGAAACCCATCCCTGGCATCGATCGCTCCTGTCTAAAACGAAATTGTCGCATTTCAGTTTCCGCATGACGCAATGTTGCTGAGTGTCACATCGCGCTATCAAGAATAACAGCATTAACCTTGAGGACTTGGGCGTGGCAGTGAGCGAATTTGATTTTGTTATCGTCGGTTCCGGTTCGGCGGGCTCGGTTGTTGCCGACCGCCTGTCGGCCAATGGCAAATATTCGGTGCTCGTGCTGGAGGCCGGTGGCACTGACCGGCGCTTTTATATTCAAATGCCGCTCGGCTATGGCAAGACGTTTTACGATCCCAGTGTCAACTGGATGTATCGCGCTGAGCCGGATCCCGGGCTTGATGGCTTTGCGGATCATTGGCCGCGCGGCAAGGTGGTGGGCGGATCGAGCTCGATCAATGCGCTGGTTTACATTCGCGGACAGAAACAGGATTTTGACGATTGGCGCGATGCGGGTAATCCCGGTTGGGGATATGATGATGTCTTGCCGGTATTCAAAGCACTCGAAGATAATCAGCGTGGCGCGGATGCCTATCATGGCATTGGCGGACCGCTGCATGTGAGCGATACACGACGGCAGGTGCATGGACTTTGTGATGTTTTTATCAAGGCCGGGACCGAGGCCGGGCTGCGCTTTAATCCCGACTTTAATGGCGAAAGCCAAGAAGGCGTCGGAATTTATCAAATCAATACGAAGAACGGCAAGCGGCTGTCGGCAGCGGATGCCTTTTTGCGCCCGGCTTTGAAACGGGCGAATCTTACGCTGATCACGGACGCCTTGGCGACGAAAATTCGGTTCGAGGGCACGCGCGCGCGCGGTGTTGAATATATGAAAGGCGGGCAGCAAAAATTCGTCAAGGCGCGGCGCGAAGTGGTGCTGTGCGGCGGATCGGTGAATACGCCACAGCTCATGCAATTGTCCGGTGTCGGGCCGGTTAAGCTGCTTAGGGAATTTGGCATTCCCGTAGTTTTGGACAGTCCTCAAGTCGGACAAAATCTCGCCGATCATCAGGGCATCAATTACACGTTTGAGGCCAATGTCCCGACAATGAACCAAATGCTGCGGCCTTGGTGGGGAAAACTTTGGGCGGGTATGCAGTATATTCTTTTGAAAAGCGGGCCGTTGTCGATTTCTATGAACCATGCAGGCGGGTTTTTCCGGACAAGTTCGAGCCACAAAACACCGAATATGCAGCTTTATTTTCAGGCATTCTCAACGATTAAGCCCAAGGCCGGTGAGCGGCCCATCTTGACACCGGACCCGTTTGCCGGATTTTCGATAGGGCTTTCCAATTGCCGTGCAACCAGTCGCGGCACCATTAATATTCAATCACCAGACGCCAAGGATCATCCTAAAATCGTCGCCAATGCGTTTTCCACCAATAACGATGTGGAGGAAATGCTGGCGGCGGTGAAGTTTATCCGCACGCTTGCCTCCCAGCCAAGCATGAAAGCGCTTATCAAGCAGGAAGTCGTGCCGGGACCGAAAATTCAGAGCGATGCAGAGCTCATTCTCGACTTTCGCCGTCGATCCGGTACGGTTTATCATCCGGTTTCGACATGCCGGATGGGGCCTGATCCGACATCTTCAGTGGTTGATCCGACGCTCAAAGTGCATGGCATTGAAGGCCTTCGCATCGTCGATTGCTCGATATTTCCCCACATTATCGCGGGAAATACCAATGCGGCGGCTATGATGGTGGGGGCCAAGGGCGCGGATTATATTCTAAACGATGCAGTTTAGCGCTCAGACCCTTCCGCGTCTCGTGCCAATTCCTCTTGGCGCTCGATCCGCACCACACTGACTGAGCATAGCGCCTCTGCCACGACTTGGGCGGAGACGCTGCCGAGATGGCGGCGCAAGGCCGATGATCCTCTCGCCCCGATAATGATATGCCCGACATCATTGTTGGCGGCATAGTTCAGGATAGCATTTGGAATATCGAAGGCCTCTATCACGTGGAAACTAATTCGATCTTCCGGCAAGTCCAGTTGCTCGGCCCAGTGCTTCAAATCAACCAGACGACCAATATAAAGCGAGCGCCCATCGCCATCGACAACCGTGTCTTCACCGACCAGCTTTGTCTTCAAAATTGTGACGCACGCGAGTTTGCTGTCTGGTCTTGAATAGAGCGCCCGCGCCACTTCCCCGCGCACTTCGCCGGCGAGCGCCTCAACGCCATTGGTGAGGTCCACCGCAACAAGGATGACTGAAGCACCGGAATGTGCAGCATTTGCACCAGCGAGAATGCGCGCGGTGACGACTGACTGGCGGCGAAACCGTCTCAGGATGCGTGACAAAAATCCCGCATCGACGTCGCGGTTGCCGCGCTCTGTCAGACGAATTTGTTCAGGGTGGTTGAAATCGGCGAGGAGGCTTCCGGCGCTGAGATAGCGGCGTGCAGGGTCCACCTCCATGCATTTCAAGATGACCTCCTGCATCCAGCGCGGGATTGCCGGATTGATCGCGCGGGGCGGGCGTGGATCATGATAGATGCGGCGCTGCATACCCGCTTTGCCGCCGGGTTCGCCAAATGGCTTTTCACCGGTGGCAAGTTCGTACAGGATGCAACCAAGCGCAAAAATGTCACTCGTTGGATAGGTGCGGTCACCGAGTATTTGTTCAGGCGCGATATAGGCGGGCGTCCCCATCGGAACATTGCTTTCCTCGGCCAAGAGATCCGGCAATTCAGAGTTTCTTGCCAAACCAAAATCAATGAGGACGGCACCGCGATCAGTCAGAAAAATATTATCTGGTTTCAGGTCCAGATGCGTGACCATTTGACCGTGCAGTGAGGCCAACGCCGTCGCGATTTTGACGCCAATATCAGTGAGTTTTTCAACGTTAATCGGCGCGTTTTCAATTTCGCTGGAAAGAGCGGTGCCTTCGATAAATTCCATCGCAATGTAAGGTATTGAAGACAAGTCACCCGATCCGGCATATTTTGGCACATGCGGACCGGAAAGCCGCTTCATAATCATTTCTTCAACTTCATAACCGACGATGGTCGATACATCGCGCCCCGGATCAAGAAAGGGCAATTTGAGCACCAACTTATCGCCCATGACTTTGTGGCGCGCGCGCCAGAGCGACCCCATGCCGCCAGAGGCAAGCTTGTCGGTCAACTCGAACCCGTCAATCACATCCCCCGCTTTGAAAGCCTGCATGAAATCCTTGTAAAAAATAGTCAGCGACCGATAAGGAGCCGTATACCCAACCATTCCGGCAGTTGGGCGTCCTTGATTTTTCTTAAAGTGATTTCCGCGGGATAGGGCACGCGATGGGAGGTAAATGTCCGCTCGTCCGTATCATACAATCCGAAGCAAGCGGCGGAAATGCGGTCTCTCGGTTGGCCGACGGAACCAACCACAATGACGGCGCGCCTCAAGGACGAAATCGGAATTGCAGTTTCGGAAACGGGCCGGAACAATTGCGGCAAATAGCCCGGAAGTGCGTGAAAATAGGCCGGAACATGCGTATGGCCGCAGAAAACCAACCGCGCCGTTGTTCGATCAAGGCATTTTGCGGCAGCATTGGTATCGTTCATATAGTGCCACTTTTGCGGATTATCAGCACTCGCATGAACAAATAGAAGGTCATCCTGAGAAGCCGAGAGCGGAAGCTTTTGTATGAACGCCAGATGATCGCTGCCAAGTTGCTTTCTGGTCCACTCAATAGCGAAACGGGCGTTGGGCGTCATACCCGCGCCGCCGTTTAGTGCCGCCTCATCATGATTGCCCATGATACAGATGGCACCATCCTCGATCATCTTGGCTGTTCTTTCAACAACATAGGCCGGGTCGGGACCATAGCCCACCAAATCACCCAAGACGACAATCTGGTCCACTCGAGATTCTCGCAAAGTTCGAAGCACGGCATCCAGTGCCTCTCTATTGCCATGAATATCTGCGAGAAATGCAATGCGCATCGTGCAACAGTGTCCAATAATTTGTTAGACACTCTCTCACAAATGTTTAGAAAGCAGCAATTCGACTTTCGCTGTCATCACGAAACCGAAAGCAGCACAAATGAGTTCATCACTTTGTGTGAATAGTCATCGGTTTTGGTGATGTTTTCGATGAATGGCTCGAATGCCGCATAGGCAAATCACGCGTTAACGGCTATGGCCGACAGTGAGAAAATTATACTCCGTCAGAAGAGGTCATCTTGGATCAGTCCGTTTCCGTCGTCGTCCCTGCCACTGAACGGGACTGGGTATCCGCCCTTCACGCGTACCGCGCTTCCGACATCAAGCGGAGTATCTTCGAAATTATTGTCACGGCAGGGCCGTTTGTCGCGCTTTGGATTGCGACTTGGGCAGCTTTGCAAGTCAGTGTCTGGCTCTCGCTTCTGGTTGCCATTCCGGCGGGCGCATTTCTCGTTCGCCTCTTCCTCATCCAGCATGACTGCGGTCATGGCGCGATGTTTAAGAAGAAGGCATCAAACGATTGGGTCGGGCGTGTGCTCGGCGTGTTTACGATGACGCCTTATGATGTGTGGCGCAAACAGCATTCCATCCATCACGCGACGCATGGTAATCTTGACAAGCGCGGCATGGGCGACATCGATCTTCTAACTTTGCAGGAATACCGCGCCTTGCCGCTGATGAAGCGGTTTACATATCGGCTTTATCGTCACCCGATTGTGATGTTCGGGCTCGGACCGAGCTTCGTGTTCCTCCTGCTCTATCGCTATCCGTCGGGCTTGATGAATGCAGGATGGATCTATTGGGCGAGCGCCATGGGCACCAATCTCGGCATTTTGGCCGTTGCCGCCACGATGATGTGGTTTATCGGGTTCGGGCCGTTCCTGATGGTGCATCTGCCGATTACGATTATCGCGGCGACCATCGGTATTTGGCTATTTTACGTACAGCACCAGTTTGAAGATGCGTTTTGGGAAGAAGGCGAGAATTGGTCGCTGCAAGACGCGGCGCTCTATGGCAGTTCGTTTTACGACTTGCCGAAGCCCTTGCGTTGGCTGACGGCCAATATTGGTGTGCATCATGTGCATCATCTCTACAGCAAAATCCCTTTCTACAAATTGCAGAAGGTCATGGATGATTTTCCGGAACTTGCCGGCTTTCGCCGCCTCACATTTGTTGAGAGCCTGACGTGCCTCAAGCTTCGCCTTTGGGACGAAGATTCAAAGCGCATGGTCTCGCTGAAGGAAGCCGCTAGATCGACGATCTAGCATCGGCAAATTGACGGGCGCGGAACTGCCTTGCTGCAAACATTCCAACGACCATCGCGGCCAGGAAAACATAAGTGCCTGAATGACCCAATGCGATTGTCGGGATCGCGCCACCCGGGCAGAACCCGGCTATGCCCCAACCGATCCCGAATATCGTTGCGCCACCGATGAGTTCCTTGTCGATGCTCTTGGCTTTCGGCAAAAAGAATTCTTCATCAAATAGCGGCGTCTTGCGACTGGTGAAAATAATCCGGTAGCCGATCGCTGCGACAGTCAATGCGCCACCCATCACGAACATCAGGCTGGGGTCCCACATGCCTGCAAGGTCGAAAAAATTCTGAACCTTGGCCGGATTGGCCATGCCGGAAATCGCGATGCCGAGGCCGAAGACCATTCCGATGAAAAGTGTTGAGACGAGTTTTTTCATCTTAACCCCCCATCACATGGCGAAGCACAAAGACCGTGACGAAGGCAGCGAGCATGAAGGTGAGTGTCGCGACAATGGAACGCTGTGACAGTCGCGCAATTCCGCACACGCCATGACCGCTCGGGCAGCCATTGCCATAGGTAACACCGATGCCAACCAAAACGCCGCCGATGATGAGAGCCGCGTTGGACACCGGAACCGAGAATTCAATGTTTGTCCTGAATATCAGAACGTAGAGCAAGGGTGAGGTGACGGCTCCAATAAGGAATGCTGCCCGCCATTGCCAATCGGTGACATGCGGCGGGAGCACGCCGGACAGGATACCCGTCATCCCGGCAATGCGACCGCGAAAGAGCATCAACAAAACTGCCGACAAGCCAATCAGGCTGCCGCCGAATAGCGAGGCATAGGGGGTAAATTCCGTCATTGATGGTGCCCTTGCAGAAAAAAACTCTGATCGCGAACGTAGTGCATTCCACATCTAAATTGAAGGAAATCCAATCTAACTTTCAATGGTATTCAAGCATCAGCGAGCATTGCCTCGAGCTTCTGTCGCTGACGGTGCATTTCGAGGAACACTTCATAGTCCTTGTCAAAACGCTTGCGGGCATCCGGGTTCGGTTCCCGTCTTGCGCCACCTTGATGCATGCCTGCACAGGCGGTTGCTAGGTTCGGATAGAACCCTGCGGCAGTGGCAGCGACCATGCCGGTACCGAGCAATGTCGCGTCATCCGTCAGAGGTTCGACGACGGTGCAGCCAGTGGCATCCGAGTATAATTCCATGAGGATCGGGTTTTTTGTATGCCCGCCGGTAATGTGGAGCGTGTCGATGCCGTAACCGTTTTTGTTCAGCGCATCCAGAATATGGCGGACGCCGAGCGCGATGCTGACGGCGCTACGCCAGTAGAGATGGCAGAGGCTGTCAAAGCCTGCATCGAGTGACAGGCCGGAAATCACACCAAGCGCATGCGGGTC
>JANOYJ010000480.1:0-3012 GCA_031428815.1 Phyllobacterium sp. | reverse complement strand
CTGTCGGTTAATCCGGGCAATTATCTGGAGCGGCATTTGCGGGCAGTTATCGAGATGATCGAGGACCGCTCCCCGGTCGAGCTCATCGCGATTGGCATTGGCCATGACGTGACGCGCTATTATCGCCGTGCGGTGACGATTGTTGACGCGGAAGAATTGGCTGGTGCGATGACAGAGCAATTGGCGGCTTTGTTTGAAGACCAAGCGGCAGTGCCGACGCGCGGTGCCCCGCCTCGCCGGAAGGCGCGCTAATTGGCGCACTACTTAAGAACTTAGACCTGTGGCGTTGCCCTGCTGACCCTCTTAACGCCGGCTCTGGCGCTGGATAAAGGCATTCAGCAATTTGATGTTGACGTGTCACTCATAGAGAATTTCAAAATCGGGTCGAGCGAAACAACATTCGGCCGTTTGGCGTTTGTCGGCGGTTTGGAGATGACGTCGAGCGGCGCGGATTTTGGTGCTTTCTCTGCACTTCGGTTTTTGGATAGTGGGTCGCAATTTCTTGGTGTGGCGGATACGGGCTTCTGGTTCGCCGGCCGTGTGGAGCGCGATGCGCTTGGCAAGCCGTCGAATATTTCTGACTTCAGAATGAATGCTGTGCAGAATATTGACGGGTCGGAAGACGATCAGAAATGGCATACGGATGCCGAAGGCATGGTTCTGGTGGGTGATCGTGTGACCGCCTCCTTTGAGCGGGTGCATCGCATCGCGTCCGGCACATTTGATTTTGAGAGACTGACAACCAAGCTCAAGTCAGAAAGACTTCCGGTGCCCGAGGTTGAATTGCGCAACAATCGCGGTTTTGAAACCTTGGCGCTTTCGCCCGCCGACAGTCCCTTCGCCGGTGCGCGGGTGGCGGTGACGGAAAAGAGCCTGAACAAAAAGGGCGATATATTTGCCGCCGTCATGGAAGGACCGAAGAAGGGCGTTTTTTTTGTTGCCCGAAACGGTGAATTCGACATTACCGACGGCGATTTTCTGCCAAGCGGTGATTTGCTGTTGTTGGAGCGCAGCTTCAATATGGCGAATGGCGTTGCCATGCGGCTGCGCATAATCCCGGGCGATAAGATTGAGCCGGGTGCGACGGTTGATGGTGACATCCTGCTGGAAGCCAATATGGCCTATCAGATCGACAATATGGAAGCGCTGGACGCCTGGCAGGATGCGGAAGGTGCAACCCGCATCACGCTCATGTCCGACGATAATCACTCAATCTTGCAGCGGAATATCTTGCTGGAATTCAAGCTCGCTGATTAGCGAATTATCTCGACCGGACGCAAGACGTTGAGCAGTGCCCGATAGGGTATCAGCGCCAAAACACCCATTAGAATTTTGACACAGAGATCGCCAAAAGCCAGCGCCATCCAGAGCGACGTTTCGCCACCGAAGAACGGCACCGGGAAGGCAAGCGAGCCGTCCGCCATGCCGAACGCTGTATCGATAAAGGCGAAGCGGGCGGCGAAGGCGAGAGAGAAGAAAATTCCTGTGTCGAGGACGGAGCCGAAGACTGTCCCCATAAAGGGCGCTTTCCACCACGAATTACGGCGCAGACGATCAAAGACCTGAATGTCGAGCAATTGTCCGGTTAGGAAGGCTGTGCCGGAGGCAATAGCGATGCGCGGGGTTGCCAGATAGACCGACAAGACGACGGCAATCAGGAAGCCTGCAAAGACGACCCGTCGTGCGGCTGGCTTGCCATAGCGGCGATTGGTAAGGTCGTTCACCAGAAAAGCAACCGGATAGGTGAAGGCACCCCAGGTCAGCAAATCCTTCATGCCGAAATGGTCGAATGGATATTGCACAAGGATGTTTGACGCCACGACGACGATCGTCATGGCCGCAACGAACGGCAGATAGGCCTTAAAGGAATTCATTTTTTTATCCTGGGGTGATGGAACCAGATGGGCGGGCAAGCCCGCCGTAATCGTTATTTAAGCAGCGATGGCGACAGCGGCAACAGAAGCGGTCTTCTGCTTGATCTGACGTTTCAACAGGCGGGCGCGCTGCGACAATTCGCTATCGACCGACTTCGCAAGAAACCCGTCAAGACCGCCGCGATGTTCAACCGTGCGCAGCGCGTTGGCGCAGATACGGAAACGGTAGCTCTGGCCGAGCAGATCCGAAATCAGTGTCACATTGACGAGATTCGGTAAAAAGCGACGCTTGGTCTTGTTATTGGCATGGCTCACATTGTGGCCATACTGGACGCCTTTGCCGGACAATTCGCATACGCGGGACATGGTCATAACCTTTATTCTGTAATCGCAACCGGGCAGGGATATGCCAAACGCCATTGCGCCGGAGCAAGCCCCGGATTGGAAAGTTGAGGTTCTTTAGTCAAAGTGCCTTCAAGCGTCAAGTCTCTAGGCGGCTAGTCCGCTAATTTTGGAACGCGGCCAAAAATCGCCTGAATTTGCTGACAAGCGACAATGTAAGGGGCACAGTTCAGGATTTACGCAATTGACAAAGACTCCCTTTATCGCCGCATTGTTGGCTTTCGGAATAAGTCCAACCTTACCGACTTCTTCATTGGCGGCGTCGGAGACCTTCAAGGGCGAGTTCTCGATCACGCTTTATGGTCTCCCCTTGGCCCGCACTCATTTTACGACTGTGGTCAATGGTTCAAAATTCGCCATCGACGGCTCGGTGTTGAGCGCGGGAGTTGGCGCGATATTTGATGACACAAGGGGCACGGTCGCCGTGCGCGGTCTCGTCGCGGCCAATGGCACAAAGCCCTCAAGTTATGCGCTGAACTATACATCCGGTGGCAAGAAAAAGGCGACGAATATCGGCTTTTCCGGCGGATCGGTGGCATCAGCCAACAATGTGCCGCCGACCAAAAAGAAGGGTGAATGGATTGAAGTTTTGCCGGCGCAACTCAAAGCGGTTAGCGATCCTCTCACGGGAATGGTTGTTCGTGCTAAAAGTCTCGGCGATGTTTGCAACCGGACCATCCGGGTTTTCGACGGCGAAACGCGGGCCGACTTCGTTATGTCGCTGGCGCGACAGGGT
>JANOYJ010000479.1:0-12427 GCA_031428815.1 Phyllobacterium sp. | reverse complement strand
GAATCAAATTTCAGGGATTGCCTGCGCGGATCTGCTGGGTTGGTCTCGGTGACCGGCATCGTTTGGGTTTGGCGTTCAACGAAATGGTGGCATCCGGCGAATTGAAAGCACCGATTGTCATCGGCCGCGACCATTTGGATTCAGGTTCGGTCGCCTCGCCGAACCGCGAAACAGAGCGGATGAAGGACGGCTCGGACGCGGTGTCTGATTGGCCCTTGCTCAATGCGCTTTTGAACACGGCTGGTGGTGCGACTTGGGTGTCGCTGCATCATGGCGGCGGGGTCGGTATGGGATTTTCCCAGCATTCGGGCGTGGTCATTGTCGCCGACGGCACGCCGGAAGCGGCGAAGCGCTTGGGGCGTGTGTTGTGGAATGATCCGGCCACCGGCGTCATGCGCCATGCGGATGCGGGTTATGAGATCGCCTTGGACAGCGCCCGCGAGAACGGGCTCGACCTGCCCGGCATTCTCTAGCCCATGAGGATCATCCCCTACGCTGATCTTGTTGCAAAGCCATGGAAGAATGGCGGCGGGGTGACGCGGGAGATTTTGGTCTCACCCGAAGGGTCGGGATTTGATGATTTCGGCTGGCGAATTTCACTTGCCGATGTCGCCAGTGACGGTCCGTTTTCGGTGTTTGAGGGCGTGGATAGAACGCTTGTTTTACTCGACGGCGCGGGGATTGATTTGACGATTGCGGGTGATGTGACACCGCTACGACAGTCCGGCGATCTTGTCGCATTTGACGGTGGTGCGCAGGCGTCAAGCGAACTTGTGTCCGGTCCGGTGCGCGACTTCAATGTGATGACGCGGCGATCTGAATGGTGCCATGAAGTTCGTTTCAGTAACACACCATGTTCAGGTTCCGATTCAACGGCTTGGCAAATTGATTCAAGTGACGGGGTCAACCTGTTGTTTTTATTGGAAGCTCAGAGTATCTTCATTGATGGCGTCGAGGTTACCCATGAGAAATTCGATACCATGGTCGAGAGCGGCGCTGGTTCTCTAATCCGCGCTTCTGGCCCGGCCCTTCATATTCGCATAACACCCTTGCCCTGACGATTACGTGTGGTCTTTTCACGCGAAACAGGTTAGGTGCGGCTCAAATTTGCGCGACGCATTCGTCCCGCCCCATTCTCGTAAGGTTTTTACATGGCATTCCCCACAACGTCCGCGCCGTTGGCGCAAGCGCTTCTTGAGCGCGAATATCACGAACCAACGCCGGTACAGACCGCCGTGCTCGAAGCCACCGCTTCAGGCCGCGATCTTCTTGTTTCGGCGCAGACCGGTTCCGGCAAGACAGTGGCGTTTGGTTTGGCCATTGTCGATACGCTGATGGAAGGTGCAGATAAGTTCACCTCGTTTGGCGATCCGGTCGCTCTGGTTATTGCGCCAACCCGCGAACTCGCCTTGCAGGTTCAGACCGAATTGGTTTGGCTTTATAAGCATACCGGTGCCCGGGTGATTTCCTGCGTCGGCGGTATGGACCCGAAGCGCGAGCGTCGTCAGTTGAGCGATGGTGCGCATATCGTGGTCGGCACGCCCGGTCGTTTGCGCGATCATTTGGAACGCGGCGCTTTGGTCATATCCGGTCTCAAGGCCGTTGTGCTCGATGAAGCCGATGAGATGCTGGATCTCGGGTTCCGCGAAGATTTGGAATTCATTCTTGAATCGACACCCAAGACCCGCCAAACTTTGATGTTCTCCGCGACGCTGCCTAAGACGATCATGTCCATGGCGAGGCGTTTTCAAAACGATGCTCTACGCTTGGAAGTATCGAGCGGCGAACGCGGCCATGCGGACATTGAATACCGTGCCATTAAAGTGGCTCCGAACGAAGTTGAAGCGGCAGTGGTCAATGTGTTGCGCTTTGTTGAGGCGCCAACCTCCATCGTTTTCTGCAATACGCGCGAAACCGTGCGCCATCTGGCGTCCACATTGAATGAGCGCGGATTTTCGACGGTCGCGCTTTCCGGCGAACTCTCGCAGGCGGAGCGCAATCATGCGCTCCAAGCGTTGCGCGATGGTCGTGCGCGGGTATGTGTGGCGACAGACGTTGCCGCACGCGGCCTTGATCTGCCGAACCTCGGCCTCGTCGTTCATGCCGACCTGCCGCATGATCCCGAAGTCTTGCAACATCGTTCGGGCCGTACCGGTCGTGCGGGTCGCAAGGGCGTCTCTGTGCTGTTGATCCCGCTTTCGCGGCGTCGCCGTGCCGATATGATGTTGTCGGCAGCGCGGATTTCGCCAAACTGGGGCAATGTTCCTTCGGCTGAGACTATTCGCAAGCTCGACCAAGAGCGTCTTTTGACTGATCCGCTTTTTGCTGAAGAAAGCTCCGAAGACGATCTCGCTATGGCGAAAACGCTGATGGAAGGCCGTACACCGGAACAGATCGCGGAAGCTTTGGCGCGGTTTTACCGCTCGCGACTGCCTGCGCCGGAAGACGTTTATGTGCCGTCCGATACGCGTGGACCACGCGAGCCGCGCGAACAGCGCGACAGCCGCGAGGATCGCCCGCGCGAGCCGCGTCCGGAACGCAGCGGAGAGTCTGGCGATGGCACGTGGTTCCATCTCGACATTGGGCGCAAGATGAATGCCGATCCGAAATGGCTGCTTCCGATGATTTGCCGCCGCGGAAAAGTCACCAAGCAGGATATCGGTGCGATCCGTATTTTTGACAATGAAACCAAAATTGAGATTTTCGGTGCCGCCGCAGATAAATTCGCGCAGGCGGTTAAGAAATCAGTTGGCGGCGAAGATGTCACCTTCACGCGTTTGAACGACAAGGCTGATCGTGTCGAGGTCAAGCCCTATGCGCCGTCAGGAAAGCCGGCCCCGCGTGGTGGCAAGCCTTCTTTCAAACATCGCAAGGGCGAAAAACCGCTTCATCCGGCCTATACTCCGTCGACGCCGGGTGAAGAACGTATCCCCGATTCCGCGCCCAAGAGCTCGAAACCATTCAAAAAGAAGTCACGCCCCGACCGGGTTTGAGCCACTAAGTTAAATGTGTGAAGAAATGTCGCGTTTTGGGTCAGTCATAAACTGATTGTTTACCATGTGAGTTAATAATGCCTCTGGAAAGCGACAGAACCGTCGTGGGCGAAAGAGTTACCTATGTCCAGAGTCATTATTATTGCGGCAAGCATATCGATGATTGCATCAGTCACCTTCGCGTCGAATGCCGCGTCGGAAAATGACACGACGGTCATTGCGGCTGACGCGCAACCTGCTGCATTGAAGTCTACAGATTTCTCCAACCGGTGGACTGGTGCGTATGTCGGCGCTAATCTGTCTTACGGAATGCTGAAAGACAACGCCCCGCCCGCAGGCGCTGCGGCAAATGGTTTTATATACGGTGGGTTTGTTGGATATAATATTGAATTGATGGGCAATTTTATTGCCGGACTTGAAGCCAATTATACCCGTATGAACCTCGAGTTTGACGACAACTCAGGCGTTAAGGCAGTTGATAGCTTTTCGGCGCGGTTCCGCGGCGGCTATGCCACCGATAGGTTCTTCGCTTACGGCCTGATCGGCGCCGAGCATGCCACTGCGACGGCGCCTTTTGCACCCGGCGTCACGTTTAAAGACACCGCACTTATGCTTGGCGCGGGTGTTGACATTGCAGTGACTGACAAGATCGCGGTCGGTGTTGAATATACGCGGAGCTTCTTTGCCGGATTCGATTATCCCACCTTCCCCCTTCCTGTTCCAGTCGATGTGACAATACAGAAAGTGCAGATGCGCGTTTCGCTCAAATTTTAATGTCGCGATTTCAGCTTCGGATAGAGATGGCGCGGTTTAACCCGCGCCATTAGACTTAGGGCGCATCAAATGCGCATTGCGGCTTTAAAGAAGTCAGCATAGTCTCCCTTGGGAAAAGTTTCTTGGGAGGAAATGAATGTCCAAAATTGAATTGACCATTAACGGACGTAAAACGACGGGCGACGTCGAAGACCGGACGCTTCTGGTCAACTATCTGCGCGAGAACCAGGGCCTTACAGGCACCCATGTCGGTTGCGATACCTCGCAATGTGGCACGTGCGTTGTGCATGTTGATGGAAAAGCCGTGAAATCCTGCACGATTCTTGCCGTCCAAGCCTCCGGTTCAACAGTCTTGACCATTGAAGGCCTTGCAGGCTCCGGCGATCTGCACCCCATCCAAGCGGCCTTCCGCGAACATCACGGCCTGCAATGCGGGTTCTGCACGCCGGGCATGATTATGTCAGCTGCGGATATGATCGCGCGTCATCCTGAAGGATTGGATGAGGCGACGGTTCGCGCAGAACTTGAAGGTAATATCTGCCGCTGCACCGGCTATCATAACATCGTCAAAGCCATTCTCGCTGCATCGAAGACAATGAGCAAAATGTCGAAATCCAAGAAAGCTGCTTGATTCATGTTGATGTCGGGGCGGGTTGCCCCGGTTACATTTGTCTCACTACATAATTTTCGGGAGGAAAATTTAGATGGGAATTGAAGGGATCGGCGCACGGGTTCTTCGTAAGGAAGACAAGCGTTTCATCACTGGTAAGGGTCGCTACACGGACGACATGGTCGTCCCCGGCATGAAACACGCCCATTTCGTGCGCTCGCCACACGCTCATGCAGAAATCAAAAAGATTGACATCAAGGCAGCGGCGTTAATGCCCGGTGTGATTGGCGTATTGACCGGCAAAGAGCTGAAGGCCGATGGCATAGGCAATATCATTTGCGGCTGGATGATCCATTCGAAGGACGGCACACCGATGAAGATGGGCGCTTGGTCGCCATTGGCTGTGGATACCGTTCGTTATGTGGGCGATGCGGTGGTCATTGTCGTGGCTGATACGAAGCAGCAGGCACGCGATGCGGCGGAGCAGGTGAATATCACTTACAAGGAAAAAAAGGCGGTATCGGAAGCTGTTGATTCGCTGAAATCGGGTGCGCCGCAGCTTCATCCGGAAGCGGCGGGCAATTTGATATTCGACTGGGAACTTGGCGATGCCAAGGCAGTGGAAGCGGCGTTTAAGAACGCGGCGCACATCACCAAGATGGACATCACCAATAACCGGCTTGTGCCCAACGCGATGGAGCCACGGGCGGCGCTTGGTATTTATGATGCCGCCGAAGAGCATTATACTTGCTACACAACGTCGCAGAATCCGCATCTCGCCCGTCTTGTCATGAGCGCGTTCTACAATGTTGCGCCGGAAAACAAACTGCGCGTCATTGCACCGGATGTTGGCGGCGGGTTCGGGTCGAAAATCTATATCTATCCGGAAGAAATCGTCTGCCTTTGGGCTTCGAAGAAAACCGGCGTTCCGGTAAAATGGAATTCTGACCGCACGGAGGCATTTCTTACTGATGCGCATGGTCGCGACCATGTCACCCATGCGGAAATGGCTTTCGACAAAGACAACAAGATCATTGCCTTCAAGACTGACACGATTGCCAATCTTGGCGCTTACATGTCGTTGTTCTCGTCGGTGACCCCAACTTATCTGCACGCGACGCTTTTGTCAGGACAGTATGATATTCCGGCAATTCACTGCAATATGCGCGCAGTTTATACCAATACCGCGCCAGTCGATGCCTATCGTGGCGCGGGGCGACCCGAGGCGACCTATACGATTGAACGCATGGTGGAAACAGCAGCGCGGGAGCTCGGCGTTTCTCCGGCGGATCTGCGCCGGCAAAACTTCATCCGGAAGTTCCCGCATCAAACGCCGGTCATATTTTGTTACGACGCCGGTGATTTTGACGCGTCGTTAGACGCAGCGATGAAGGCCTCCAATTATGCCGGTATCGACAAGCGGAAGAAGGAAGCGGCCAAGCGCGGCAAGCTGCGCGGAATCGGCATGAGTTGCTACATTGAGGGTTGCGGCATTGCGCCCTCGGCCGCTGTTGGTTCTCTCGGTGCCGGTGTCGGCTTGTGGGAATCGGGTGAAGTGCGGGTTAACGCGGTCGGCACAGTCGAAATCCTCACCGGTTCGCACAGCCACGGTCAAGGTCATGAGACAACCTTTGCGCAACTGGTATGCGACCGCTTCGGCATCCCGCACGCCAATGTGTCGGTCGTTCATGGTGATACCGACAAGGTGCAGATGGGCATGGGCACCTATGGCTCACGCTCCGGTGCGGTCGGAATGTCTGCCGTCGTGAAAGCGCTCGACAAGGTTGAGGCGAAGGCCAAAAAAATAGCGGCGCATTTATTAGAGGCCGATGACAGCGACATCATCATAGAGAATGGCGAATTGAAAGTTGCCGGAACTGATAAGAAAGTGCCTTGGTTCCAAATGGCGCTTGCTGCCTATACGGCGCATAATCTTCCAGCTGGCATGGAACCCGGATTGAAGGAAGGCGCGTTTTACGATCCATCCAACTTTACCTTCCCGGCGGGCTGCTACATTTGCGAGGTCGAGGTTGATCCTGAAACCGGGATGACGGAGATCATCCAGTTTGTCGCGGCGGATGACTTTGGCAAAATCATTAATCCGATGATTGTCGAAGGGCAGGTGCATGGCGGTATTGCGCAAGGCATCGGCCAAGCGATGCTGGAAGGTGCGCATTACGATAAGAGCGGGCAATTGCTGACGGCGAGTTTCATGGACTATTGCATGCCGCGCGCACATGACCTGCCTTCGTTCAATGTATCGACGACAGAGACGCCCTCACCGAGCAATCCGCTTGGCATAAAGGGCTGCGGCGAGGCCGGAGCGATCGGGTCACCACCGGCACTTATTAATGCGATCACGGATGCTATCGGCAACAATAATCTGAGTATGCCTGCGACACCGCAGAAGGTGTGGGCTGCGGCCCATGCGGCAAAGAACTGAGAGCGGGGAAACAACGAATGTACCAGACAAATTATCACCGCGCCTCATCCATCGCGGACGCGGTTAAGCTGATGAAGAAGTCGGAAGACGGAAAGCTGCTCTCCGGCGGCATGACACTGATCCCTACGATGAAACAACGCCTTGCAGCACCGAGCGATCTCGTCGATCTCGCGCATATCGGGGATATGAAGGGTATCAAAGTAAGCGGCAAGAAGGTTACCATTGGCGCGGCGACGACACATGCTGAAGTCGCGTCAAACGACAAGATCCGCGGAGTTTGCGCCGCGCTTTGCGACCTTGCGAGCCACATTGGCGATCCGCATGTGCGCCATCGTGGAACGATTGGCGGCTCGATTGCGAATAATGATCCGGCAGCGGATTATCCTTCGGCCATGCTGGCACTGGACGCGACCATCATAACTGACAAACGCTCAATACCCGCGGACAAGTTTTTCAAGGGCCTGTTTGAAACGGCGTTGAAGGACGGTGAGATTGTTACGGGTATTGAGTTTACCGCCCCGGCAAAAGCCGCCTATTCGAAGTTCCCCAACCCCGCCTCGCGCTATGCGATGACGGGAGTTTTTGTGGCGAAGCAAAAGGATGGCTCGCGCGTGGCGGTGACCGGCGCCGGCGAAGATGGCGTTTTCCGGCACAAAGGACTTGAAGCGGCTTTGGATAAGAAATTTGCGTCCGATGCTCTGGATTCAGTGGTGGTCTCTGACAAGACTTTAATGAGCGACCTTCATGCCTCGGCAGCGTATCGGGCTAATCTCATCAAAGTAATGGCCAAGCGTGCGACGGATAAGGCCAACGCTTAAGACAGGACTGGAGGTACTGGCGGGCGGGGAACTATCCAGCGATTCCAGAAACTTTCAGTCCTTGAATTTCACTCTCATTGAATCCTATTTCCGCAAGTATATCATGGGTATGCTGGCCAAGGCGGGGCGATGGTGTGTCCGCCATCTGTCCCTCAGCGTCCAAGACTATCGGGCTGCGCACCGTTGCAACTGTGCCGCCTTTTAGGTCAAATTGCTGCTGCATACCGCGGTGAATGACGTGCGGGTCATTGAAAACGTCTGCGACATTATTGATTGGTCCAGCCGGAACATTGGCTGCTTCGAGCAGGGACAGAAGCTCATCCCGCTTGTGTTGAACCGTCAGCTTATCGATGCGCGCATTGAGTTCGTCGCGGTTTTCGATGCGAGCGGCATTGGTCGCGTAGCGATGGTCCGCGCCAAACTCGGTAACGCCTAAGACGTCACAGATGTCACGCCATTGCCGGTCATTGCCGCAGGCGATGATAATGTAACCGTCAGACACCGGAAACACCCGATACGGAACAATATTCGGATGCTGGTTGCCCATGCGGGTCGGGGCTATTCCTGACGCGAGATAGTTCATCGCTTGGTTGGCCAAGACGCCGACTTGAGTATCGAGCAATGCCATATCGACATAACCGCCCTCGCCCGTAATGGAGCGCCGGATCAGCGCGGATTGAATGCCGATGACCGCATAAAGACCGGTGAAAATATCAGCGTAGGCAACACCGACTTTCATCGGATCTCCATCTGGCGCGCCGGTCAAATCCATAATGCCGCCCATGCCTTGGATCATGAAATCATAGCCGGGTCGATTGGCATAGGGGCCGGTCTGGCCAAAGCCGGTGATGGAACAATAGATGAGACGGGGGTTGATACTTTTCAGGGTTTCATAATCGAGGCCGTATTTCTTGAGGCCCCCCACTTTGAAGTTCTCGATGACAACATCTGCTTCAGCGACAAGCCTGCGGATAATGTCTTGGCCTTCGGGACGTTCGAAATCGACCGCAATGGAGCGCTTGCCTCTGTTGCAAGAGTGAAAATAGGCCGCATCCCGCCCGCCGTCCACATAAGACACAAAAGGTGGGCCCCATTGGCGCGTGTCATCGCCGGTTCCGGGCTTCTCAACCTTGATGACGTCTGCCCCGAGATCGGCAAGTGCTTGTCCTGCCCACGGCCCTGCAAGAATGCGGGCGAGCTCTACGACTTTTAGTCCGGCAAGTGGTTTCATACCGTTGTTTTACCGAAATGCCGACGGGAATAAAGGCAAATCAGGCGGCGATACCGGGCACGCGGTTAACCGGGATATCGGCGGAAAGACCATTGAGCAAGAACGGTGCAAGTTCATGGTCGCGCAGTGGACGGGCAAAGTAGAAGCCCTGCAATTGATCACATGCCATGCCCCGCAAAAACTCAACTTGTTCGCGGGTCTCAACGCCCTCGGCGGTGATGCGCATGTTCAGGGTTTTGGCCAATGCACCAATTGTGCGAAGAACATCGCATGCTGCTTTGTCCGTCTCAATCGCCGAGATGAACGATCGGTCGATCTTGATTTTGTCGTATGGGAATTTCAACAAGTAAGACAGACTGGAATAGCCGGTACCAAAATCATCCATAGCGATGCACACACCAATGCTACGCAATTGTTCTAGAATGGCGATGACATCGTCGGGCCGGTCAATCAAAAGGCTTTCAGTGATTTCGAGCTCTAGCCGGTGCGGAGCCAAGCCTGATTCTGCAAGCGCACGCGTGACGGTCTCAACGATCCGCGCATTGTCGAACTGGGGAGCCGATAGATTGACGGCGATGGTCAAATGGTCCGGCCACGAGGCGGCGGTCATGCATGCCTCTTCAAGCGCCCAGTCACCAATGGCTTTAATCAAACCGGAATTCTCCGCGATTGGAATAAACTCGGCAGGAGAAATCACACCGCGTATCGGATGGTTCCATCGCAGCAAGGCTTCAAATCCGGTGGCTTGATTTGACTCAACACCAATCAGCGGCTGGTAGTGGAGTACAAATTCATCATTTTGCAGCGCCGACTTCAGGTCGAATTCAAGCGCCCGTCGCTCGCGTGCCTGGCTGTCCATGCTCAGCTCAAAGAATCTAAATGCGGAACGCCCGCTGTCTTTGGCGCGGTAAAGCGCCAAGTCGACATTGCGTAACAGTTGGTCGGAACGGGTGCCGTGGCGCGGGGCAATCGCGATGCCGATACTGGCTCCAATCGTAATGGTCTCACTGTCAATATGAAACGGCTCGGACAAATGCGTGATGATCGACTGGGCTAATGGCTCAACGTCCGAAGCCTTGGCAGCCTTGTTCATGATGATGGCGAACTCGTCACCGCCAAGGCGGGACAACACTGTGTTCACCGGAACAAGCGATTTCAAGCGCTTACTCACTTCAATCAGAAGACGATCTCCTACCGGATGCCCCCGCGTGTCATTGACCGTTTTGAAGTGATCGAGATCAAGGAACATGAGGGCAAAGGGTGTGCCGTAACGCTCAAGGCGCGATACCGTCTGATTCAACATTTCAGTGAAATGGGCGCGATTTAAGAGACCTGTCAAAGCATCATTATGGGCGAGGAAACTGATCCGCTCATCGGCTTTCTTCTCAAAAGTTACATCCGAGCCAACACCGTGGTAACCCATGAACTTACCGGTCGAACTAATTTCAGCCATGCCGGTCAAAGACCACCAATGGGCTTCCCCGGTTAGCAAAATTGGAACCTCAATTTCAGTGAAGTTGAGGCGACGCTCTGTCGAACTCATGATAACGCTGATCGCGGGATGCAGGTTTTCATCATCAAAATTGAGAAGCGTGGCGAGATTCATGCCGCGAAGCTCGATTTGCGTTCGACCTGCCGCTTGAGCAAAGCGTTCGGAGGCACGGATAATACGCAGATGCTCGTCTGTCTCCCACAGCCAGTCGCTGGAATGGGCCTCAAAATCCTTCAAGAGCAGTGAAATAGTCTTTTTTTGCTCTTCGACGGTCGCACTGACTAACATTGAGCTGATATAAATTCTGGATTGAGAATAGCTCGCCGTTAAAACTATAATTAGATATGTCACCAACAAGATCGATAGCACGACCGTCATTGTTGTTGAGAACCAAGCTAAAGCAACCAGAGAACCCATTATAACCGGTATAAAAAAGGCGACCACAGCTTGCGGGATTGTGGCCAACACAAATCCGGCAACACAAATCAGACCAATGATACAAACAGCCACCGTTGCGGCAAGTTCGCTCTGTTCAAAATTGAAGAACATCAGGGGGGCGGTGCCCCAAATCATCCCTAGGAAGCCGGCATGAAGTGCGGCCCGCTTCACCGCACGGGGTGAAGCGTATTTTGGCTTTGGCGCTCTACGTGACTTCAGCCAAGACTTCATGCCAAAGGCGGTCAAGAACGCCAACGAAACAAACCAATACCAAGCATAGACAGCCACAGAACTCCCTGCGGCAACAAACACGATCACTAAACCGAGTAGAATATTTCCGGCCATCATTGTCGGCGTGGTTCGTACAATAGCGTTGATCTGCTGCGCGCGAACTTGGGCGCGCAAATGCGCGTCTGTCGTATCCAACTCCAGAAAACGATCAATCGTTTGTCCAAAACGCTCAATCAAATTTTTCGCGAAAATCATGCGCATCCCTGCCCTACTCTGACCTAAAATGGCACGCGCATCTTAATATTCCCTTGTCTGTTTGATGCGCCAAGATGACCTAGGTGGTGTGGACAAACTGGATTCCCAAATCAATTGATGTGTGATTCAAGGCTCTTCTTTGAGGAGAACAGCTTTGTTTCGAGGCCTTATGAGTGATGGCGAATGGGGTGTCTTTGCGCCTTTTCTGATTGAAAGTCGTGCACGGGGCGGTCGTCCGCCGCTGGATCACCGCAGGGTCCTGGATGCAGTTTTATGGGTGACGCGGACGGGTTTGGCTTGGCGTGATCTCCCTGCGGGGCTTGGCAACTGGAATTCGGTTCACCGGCAGTACAGACGCTGGAGCGAAAGTGGCGTTTGGGACGTGATACTGGCTGCTCTTACGGATAGTGAAGTCTCTGATAATACAACACAAATGATTGATTCAACTGTTATCCGGGCACATCAACATGCCGCCGGAGGAAGGGGGGGATTCATCGAAACTGTATTGGCCGTTCGCGCGGTGGGCTTACGACCAAAATCCATGCCCGCACAAATGCGCAAGGTCTTGGCATCGGCTTCTGCCTGACACCGGGCCAAGCCTCAGATATGATGTCCTATGGTGACCTTATGGATGAGATGGCACCCGATCCTGCCATCATGCTGGCTGACAAGGGATATGACAGTGACGTCATCCGTGCTGACCTTGTAAAGCGGGGAGCCGATCCCGTCATTCCAACCAAGTCAAACCGGAAAGTTCAGATACCCGTCGACAAAAAAGCCTACGCCTTGCGAAACCTTATCGAGCGCTTCTTCAACAAGCTGAAGCATTCACGCCGCGTCGCAACAAGATACGACAAACTCGCCTCCAGCTTCATAGGTTTTGTGCTGCTTGCTACAATCAGAATGTGGATTAGGTTTGTCCACAAGACCTAGATGCCGTTGCCGGCAAGTAGATCAGGACCAATCTATAGTATCTATTCTTTTGTTATTGCCGGTGTCCCGGATGATTTTCACACAACAAGACCTTCCCCGCTTAACTGCGTGACTGAACTCGTCATCGTTTAAGGAAATAGTCTATTTATCTGTGCGTTGCATCGCCACGTCGTTGCGGTGGCCGAATTTCAGCTGCTATTGGTTAGGTC
>JANOYJ010000478.1:0-5530 GCA_031428815.1 Phyllobacterium sp. | reverse complement strand
ACGCTAAAGAACGCACCCAAGGCGCGGGGATCGCTGATGGTGCAGTTGGATGTCGATCCGCAGAGCTTTTTGTGAGAGGGCGATCAAGTTATTGATTTTGATCGTTATTTTTATTTCGGAGATTTACAAGTTTGGTCGCCTGATCAATATTGAATCTGAAATATTGGAGACTCTCCATGAGTGTCATACCCGTCAATTCCATCAACGCCCTGGTGCTTTACCTTTGGCATGACGAAAAGATCCATTTTGACGCTGGGATAAGTAGTTATCTCGACGGCGGCTGTGCTGACGATTTTCCGGACGATCACATTTTCCTGTCAGTCAAAAAGGTAGCCGATTGGCTTCATGGACTGACTATGGAAGAGTATGAGGAGAGCCGGACTGAGCGTCATTTTTCCAAACTGGAAAGTCGAATTGACCCCTATGATTGATTTGAGTTGGAAAGAGTTCACGCAAAATCTCGTTGTGGATTTTTGCAGTGCGCGTGGTTCAAGAACTTTCACCTTGGCGGAGTTCAATTCCGCCAATGAGGGACAAATTCTTGAACACAGTCCGCTCAATAATAACGCATTCGCTAAGATTCGTCAGCAATTTCAATATTTGCGTAACGACGGTGTGCTGACCTTCCTAGACAAGCGAGGCACTTACACTTTGCGCGAACCGATTGTTCTGCACGGCGAGCTGCATGAGGATGCCCCTGCTTTTGTTTACGACCAAATGCCCATGGACCGCGCCAAACGTGAAAAGCGCGAATATATTGCGGAGACGTTCGCCCGCGATAAGGGTTGGGTCAAACAGGCGAAAGACGTGCATGGACATTTTTGTCTGCATCCCGAGTGCATCAATACTTTCAAAAAGCCCGATGGCATTCCGTATTGCGAGGTTCATCACATCATCCCGCTCTTTGAAAACGGTGAAGACGCCTTGCACAATCTCGCCATCGTCTGTGCGCACCATCATAAAATGGCACATTTTGCGGAGGGGTCGACACAGTCCAAGTTGAAGGATTTGTTTTTGGGTATTGTTGACACGCGTCTTAGTGCCGGTGGTCATTTGTGACTCTGCCGGAGGATGATGACTGGGCGCAGGCTATTGCGCTACGACTATCGGACGAATGGGCAGGCAAGTCCGACTTTCCAAACGATGCAGAGCTTTTGTGCCGAGTTCTAACGAGACTATTCAAAGCGCATCCCGATGAGACAAGAAAACTTATTGGCACGGGCATTATAGTAGAAAATTATTTTGCTAATCTGATCTGAAGGCAGCGTTCTAATCCGGTGGCTTATAACCGGCTTGCCATTCACCGGATGTCTTTAGGCACTAAAGTCTTGCCGGCCGCCACGCCGCTTCTCGTTGTGATTCCTCTTCCAATACAAATAGAGCGGCACTGGTGCCAAGAGGATCGAAAACGCAATGATCGCGAGGCTGGCGACGATTGGCGCGGTGGGTAGGCTGATTGCCCGAAACAGCAGTATAGCGATGGCGGCGATGACGAGGCTGGAGACGATGCCGGCGATCATTGCGATTTTGGCGCCAGTGGCTGGCGCGACGATGTCTGTTCGTAGCAGAAGATTGATGCCGATAAACCCGACCAGCATCGACAGGCCTGACATGACGGTTCGCAATTCAAACAGATTGGCGGAATTTTGTGAGCTGAAAAGGTCAGAGAAAGCCATGCCAAGCGAAAGCGCGCCGAAGGCTCCCGGCAGCAAAAGGAATACGCCGAGAATGACAATGACGATGCGAAAAATGTGTTCCATTCAGCGAGACCTTGGACGAGCGGAAATTTCATACCACGCTGATATCGACATTGTCGCTCTGTTCAAATTTGTCATTTCTCTCATTACGTGCTTTTTTCTCGCCGACGCAGTTTCAGGGTCATAGACTGGTTTTGAAACGGGGATAGACAGGGGGATAGATTGGAACTGTATTGGCCGACAACCAATGGCGAATGGCTCGCATGGGCGAGTGCGCTGACGACGATTTTCTTCGGGCTGCTCTGCATGTTTGCGCCGCGCCTTTCGTTCCGGATTTTGCGACTGCAAACGCATCCCAACCATCCTGAAGCGCTGTCGGAAAGCCGCGCGACGTTGGCGGGGTTTTATCTTGGCGTCGGCCTATGCTGCATCTTGCTGGCACAGCCGATGCTTTGGATTGCGCTCGGTGTTTCCTGGGGCTTTACGGCGTTCGGGCGGTTGATTTCGATGCTGTCGGATAATGGCAATACGCTGTTCAACTGGATTTCGGTCTTCATCGAAGCGGGGCTTGCCGCGATGCCCTTGGCCTATGCTTTGGGATTCGTTCCGTGACTGTATAAAAATTCGCAAACCTGCGGCAAAACAGTGCATTAAACAGGCATTGTGTATGTTGCGGTGTAAAAGACCCTATGCTATGCGGCAGGCATATTTGATGGCTCTGGCGGGACAAAAACCGGGCCGTTCAACAAAAAGTCAATCTGACCAATGGGTTAGGATTGCTGCCCGATAAAGGCAGCCAGTCCTTCCGGTCGAAAAGGGAGAAAAGAGCGTTCGTGGCCCAATCTGCATCTCCCATTTCCACTGTTGCCGCGCGTTATGCCGGATCGCTTTTTGACCTTGCTGTGCAGGGAAAAGTCATTGCCCAAGTGGAAAAAGACCTCGGTGCCGTCGCGTCGATGATCGCTGGCAGTGCGGATTTCGCCCGAGCGATTTCAAGCCCGGTTTTCTCAACGGGAGACCAGCAAAAGGCTGTTAGTTCCTTGGCTGCCAAGGCAAAGCTCTCGGGTCTTGTTTCAAATTTCCTCCGTCTTGTTGCGAAGAACCGCCGATTGGCTGCTGTTCCGCAAATGATTACCGCCTTTGGCAATCTTGCCGCCGCGCATCGCGGTGAGGCGAGCGCTGAGGTGACATCCGCGCATGCTTTGTCGCCTGCGCAGACCAAGGAACTTGCCGCGACGCTGAAAACTGTTGCCGGTGGCAAAGATGTTTCGTTTAATCTGGCGGTTGACCCGTCGCTTCTGGGCGGTCTCATTGTTAAAATGGGTTCGCGCCAGATTGATACTTCGCTTCGTACCAAATTGTCTTCGCTTAAAAGCAACCTAAAAGAGGCCGGCTGATGGATATTCGCGCCGCGGAAATTTCCGCAATCCTGAAAGATCAGATCAAGAATTTTGGCAAGGAAGCCCAGGTTTCCGAAGTTGGCCAGGTTCTCTCGGTCGGTGACGGTATCGCCCGTGTTTACGGTCTCGATAACGTTCAGGCCGGTGAAATGGTCGAGTTCCCGGGCGGCATTCGCGGCATGGCGCTCAATCTTGAAAGCGACAATGTCGGCGTCGTTATTTTCGGCTCCGACCGCGACATTAAAGAAGGCGACACGGTTAAGCGCACCGGCGCGATTGTGGACGTTCCTGTCGGCCCCGAGCTTCTCGGCCGCGTGGTCGATGGCCTCGGTAATCCAATCGACGGCAAGGGTCCGATCAATGCCAAGCGCCGCGCCCGTGTGGACGTCAAAGCCCCCGGCATCATCCCGCGCAAGTCTGTGCATGAGCCGATGTCGACTGGCTTGAAAGCCATTGATGCGCTCATTCCCGTCGGCCGCGGCCAACGCGAATTGATCATCGGCGATCGCCAGACCGGCAAGACCGCTGTTATTCTCGATGCGTTCCTCAATCAGAAGCCAATCCATGATAATGGCCCTGAAAAAGAGAAACTTTATTGCGTTTATGTGGCGATCGGCCAGAAGCGCTCGACAGTTGCGCAGTTCGTGAAAGTGCTCGAAGAGCGCGGCGCATTGCCGTACTCGATCATCGTTGCCGCGACCGCTTCTGATGCTGCGCCTTTGCAGTTCATTGCGCCGTTTGCCGGCTGTGCGATGGGCGAATATTTCCGCGACAATGGCATGCATGCTTTGATCGCTTATGATGATCTTTCCAAGCAGGCTGTGGCCTATCGCCAGATGTCACTGCTGTTGCGCCGGCCACCCGGCCGTGAAGCCTATCCGGGCGATGTGTTCTATCTGCACAGCCGTTTGCTGGAACGGTCGTCGAAGCTGAACGAAGATTTCGGGTCGGGGTCGCTGACCGCGCTGCCGGTGATTGAAACCCAAGGCGGCGACGTTTCTGCGTTTATCCCGACCAACGTGATTTCGATCACCGATGGCCAGATTTTCCTAGAAACCGAGCTGTTCTATCAGGGCATCCGTCCTGCTGTGAACACCGGTCTTTCCGTGTCGCGAGTTGGATCGTCTGCCCAAACCAACGCGATGAAATCGGTGGCTGGCAAGGTAAAGCTGGAACTGGCGCAATACCGCGAGATGGCGGCGTTTGCGCAGTTTGGCTCCGATCTTGATGCATCGACCCAGCAGTTGTTGAACCGCGGCGCGCGTCTGACCGAATTGATGAAGCAAAACCAGTATTCGCCTTTGACAAATGCCGAGATTGTTTGCGTGATTTTCGCAGGCACTGCAGGTTATCTGGACAAAGTCGCGGTCAAGGATGTGGGCCGGTTTGAGGCGGGGCTGCTGAAGCATCTGCGCGGGGCGGGCAAAGACGTTCTGTCGGATATCACCAAGAACGACCGTAAAGTTGCGGGCGATCTGGAGAAATCCATCCGCGCCCAGCTTGACGCTTTCGCCAAAGACTTCGCGTAAGGCCGGGGCAGGGAGATAAAGCATGCCCAGCCTTAAGGACTTAAAAAACCGGATCGCGAGTGTCAAAAACACCCGCAAGATCACGAAGGCCATGCAAATGGTGGCCGCGGCAAAACTGCGCCGCGCCCAAGAGGCTGCGGTGGCCGCGCGCCCCTATGCCGAACGGATGAACGCGGTGATGGGCGGTTTGGCCACGTCGGTGGGCAAATCAGCGTCCGCGCCGCGTTTACTGGCGGGCACTGGCTCTGACCGCGTTCAGTTGTTGGTTGTGATGACATCCGAACGCGGTTTGTGCGGTGGGTTTAACTCGACCATCGTGCGGATGGCGCGGGCGAAGGCCAACGCGCTGATCGCCGAAGGCAAGACCGTCAAAATTCTGACCGTTGGCAAAAAAGGCCGCGAACAGTTGCGCCGCGATTTTGGCGCGATGATGGTGGGCCATGTTGATTTGACCGAAGTCAAACGTGTGGGCTACGTCAACGCGCAATCCATCGCGCGTGACGTGCTGGCGCGGTTTGAAGCGGGCGAATGCGATGTGGTGACGCTGTTCTACAACCGCTTCCAATCGGTGATCAGCCAGATTCCAACCATGTTGCAAGTGATCCCGGCGAATTACGCCGCCGCCACGGTTTCGGAATTATACGATTACGAACCCAGCGAAGAGGCCATTCTGGCCGACCTTTTGCCGCGCGGTGTGGCCACGCAAGTGTTCACGGCGCTTTTGGAAAACGGCGCGTCGGAACAAGGCGCGCGGATGAGTGCGATGGACAACGCAACCCGAAACGCGGGCGAGATGATAACCAAACTTACCACGCAATACATCCGCTCTCGGCAGTCTGCGATCTCAAAAGAGCTTATCGAAATCATTTCGGGCGATGAGGCGCTCTGAGAAACCGGAGAAACG
>JANOYJ010000477.1:0-1967 GCA_031428815.1 Phyllobacterium sp. | reverse complement strand
ACCAGCGCTGTCGCGGCGATGAAGGCATCACGGTAGGGCTGAGGATTGGGAACATGCAGTGCGGCGCAGCGACGAGCAATTGCAAGGGTCACATCAAGAATTTGTTCCGAGTATTGGGGTAGGAGTCTCCGCTCCAGCCATTCCATCAACATTTGGCTTTGGCGCTTGTCACGCCTTGCCAGCAATAGTGCTCCATATTCGATCTCCATGATTGATACCGCGGAGACAAAGGCTTCAGCGCCGGCCACCTCAGCAGCGAACTTCGCGACCTGCGGGTCCGCCCTGTCGGGCCTGCGAAGGGCCGAGAGGACATTGGTATCGAGCAGGAACACTATTCGAAATCCACAGGGCGGAATAGTTCGCCGCCAAGCTTCGGCGGGTCAAATTCGAAGTCGTATTCGGGTCCACCTGGCTGGCGTAGCATCTCAACAATGCTGAGCGGCTTTCCAGTAAGCTTCTCATAGTCCTTGATTGACATCAGCACATGCGTAGTTCTGCCCCGGTTAGTCAGAAAGACCGGTCCCTTGCTGGCGGCCCTCACGGCACCGCTGGAATTTTGGCCGTGCTCACGCATGGACATCACGGACATTGTTTGAATCTCCAACAATTGTAGATATGTAGAACATATTACATCTGTGCGAAGTTTTCAACACAAGACGAGCCGGAAAATTCCGGCTCAACTTTTCCAGTTGGGCAATCAGCCCTTGGGCATCTGCATCGCGCCCTTCGCATCCGCCGCACCGACGGGCAGCGTGATGTCTACCTCGCCTGCCTTTTCAAACTTCAGCTTGATCTTAACGCCGTCGCCCGGTTTGAAAGGTGCTTTCAACTGCATGAACATGAAGTGGTAGCCACCGGGCTTCAGCTCGACTTTGCCGCCCGCCGGGATCTCCAGACCGTCGACGAGTTGGCGCATTTTCATGACGTCGCCCTCCATCTTCATTTCATGAATCTGGAGATCAGGCGTTAAATCTGTTGAGGCGGAAACGAGCCGGTCGGCTTCGGTGCCGGTATTCTCAATTGTTAAGAATCCTCCGCCGACGGGCTGGCCGGGGAGCATGGCTTTTGTCCACGCCTCTGAGATTTTCAGCGAGCCGAGCGTCACAGGCTCACCACCGGTGGGCGTATTGCCACCCATCGCTGACATGTGGTGACCGGCATGCGCATCGTCACCCGCCACAAATTCTAAGAGAGGTGCGGGTGATTTCAAGGCATGCGAACCATGGGCGATCAGCATAACGGCTTTGTAGGAATCCAACATGCCTGTTCGCACCTCAAATGCGGCATGAGCGTGAGCGGTAAGAACGCTTGCCGCGGTCAGCGCGAACGCTGCGGCAAGGGGGAAAAGTTTGCGCATGAAGAGCTCCTTGCTCTTTCTGGAAATGAATGACACGCCGTCTCCCGATAGTTGCATGTACATTATGTCACAGGATCAAAAACCCGATCGTCCGCGCCCAACGAATAGAAGTCTGCGATCACCTGCCAAGCGTCTTCCGCCGTATCGACAAAGGTCACCATATTTACATCATCCGGCGAAATGACGCCCTCTTCGGCGAGCGCTTCGATATTGAGAATGCGCTGCCAAAACTCGCGGCCAAACAACAGTACCGGCATGCGTTTCATGCGTCCGGTCTGCATCAGCGTCAGGCTTTCGAACAATTCATCCAGCGTACCGAACCCGCCCGGAAAGGCCGCAACGGCTTTTGCCCGCATCAGGAAATGCATTTTACGGATGGCGAAATAGTGGAAGTTGAACGACAGGTCCGGTGTGACATAGGCATTGGGTGCCTGTTCGTGCGGCAATACAATATTGAGCCCGATCGTTGGCGCGCCCACATCATGGGCACCGCGATTACCCGCCTCCATCACACCCGGCCCGCCACCGGTGGTCACAACGAATTCCCGATAATTGGTGAGCGCCGAATGCTCCGAACACAGTCGCGCAAAGCGCCGCGCTTCGTCATAAT
>JANOYJ010000476.1:0-2412 GCA_031428815.1 Phyllobacterium sp. | reverse complement strand
GACTTCGCCGTCGATTACCCGGACATTGTCCTTGATATTCGTCTTGATGATCGCTTTGTTGATCTAGTCGAAGAGGGCTTTGATCTCGCTATCCGCATTACCAGGATGGAAGATTCCTCATTAATTGCCAAACGCTTAGCGCCATTCGGCCTCGTCCTCTGCGCCTCTCCCGAGCTCATCGAAAAAGTCGGAATGCCAAAACTACCGCAAGATTTGGCGAAGCTGCCATGCGTCGTTGATACAAACAATCGGTCACTCGCCAACTGGGCATTCAATGATGCCGCCGGCAACCCGATTTCAGTATCTGTCAAATCCCGCATTGAGGTGAACTCCCCATTTGCTGCCAAGCGCGCCGCGCTGGCAGGTCTTGGCTTTGCAGTCATGCCGGATTTTGTCGCAGCACAGGAAATCAAGTCCGGCCGCCTTATTCAAGTGCTCTCAGAAGCTGTAAAAACGGACGGCGGAATATTTGCCGTCTACCCGCACCGTCGCTATTTGCCTGCCAAAGTTCGGGTCTTGGTGGACTATTTGGCACAATGGTTCAGAGACCACGCCGATGACTGCTCGCTGCATAATTTTAGTATTTGAAGCGGGACGAATCGAAAAAAGCGAACTGCGACTCACTTGACGTGAAAGTTAGATAGAACAATACCGCAGGTGGTAGCGCTCAAATTCTGGCAAAACTGGGCGTGCGAAGATCACAATTACTGAAAAATAAAGCCATTTTCGCGCATAGCAGATCAAAAAGCTGCACTTCCGACGCCCGCCATCATGACATCGTTCATTTTGCATGTCATAGAGCCGCGTATTATTTCACCAAGGAGCTAAATCAAATGACAACTGCCAGCGATCTCGTCGATACACTTGCTTCCGAAAACGGCCTTACCAAAGTTCAGGCGAAAGCAGTGCTTGACGGGACTTTCAAGGCCATTCTTGATGCGGCCAAAAAGGGCGAGGAAATCACCCTTCCAGGTTTTGGCAAATTCAAAGTCAAGGCGTCCCCCGCCCGCGAAGGCCGCAACCCAGCAAATGGCGAAAAAATCAAAATCGCCGCATCCAAGAAGCTCACCTTTGTTCCCGGCAAAGCCGTCAAAGACGCGCTCAACGGCTAATCGCTTGAGGTTCAACCTCATTGAGCCGCTGACACCGCCACAATAACTTTATCTTGTGCGGCGTCCGCGAGCCTCAATTTGGCCGGAATAATCTCTGAAAAGAATAATTAGTTTCGGGGAATTTTAGATATTTTGAACCGCTTGCGCACTCTGTTTCTGTTCTTTTCCGGCGCTGCCGTTTTGGCGGCCAGTCCGGTTCACGCCCACCCTCATGTGTTTGCCCAAGCCAAGATGAGCCTTGTTTTAAGTGCAAACGGCACTGTCGAGAAGCTCAGTCATCACTGGGTGTTTGACGATCTTTTCACCAGCACCGTTCTTGTCGAATTCGATAAGAACCAAGACCTGAAACTCGACGCGGACGAGTTAAAGGAAGTGCAAAATACGATCGTTGATTCCATTGGCGACTATAACTATTTTCAAACCATTCAAAACAATGGCGCGGATGTAAAAATGTCCCGCCCGCCTAATCTCACCGCAACAATTGAAGATCAGACTTTGGTGATTGTTTTCGATTCTGTGCCGGAAAAGATATTGCCGCTTCATGGCAAAGTCTCTTTCGGCATCTATGATCCGACTTTCTATACCGCGATCGATTTTGTTGAAGACGGCGACATTAATGCACCGACCCTCCCCGCTGGCTGCACGGCATTAGTGGTCCGCCCGGACCCGGAGGAAGCCATTGCTCAAAATCAGAAAAACCTGACAGACGCCTTCTTTGCGACAACAGATCCTGCCAATATGGGTCAGCTTGTTGCCACGCGGTTGGAAGTAACTTGTCCGCCATGACCCGTGCTAAAAAAATTCTGTTTTTCAGTATCTTAGCGCTGTTTACCACGCCCTTGCTCGCCCATGCTGCGAGTTCGCTTGGTATTGGCAATAATGAAGTCGCAATAACGCCAAGCGGACCATTCGGCAGTTTATTTCTCTGGATCAACACCCAACAACGCGAATTTTACCGTGCTATGACAGGCGCATTAAAATCCATGCGCGATGACGGTTCAAAAGCGTGGCTATTGGTCGGTCTATCTTTCACCTACGGGATTTTCCATGCTGCCGGACCCGGCCATGGCAAAGCAGTGATTTCCTCTTACATGATCGCCAATGAAGTGGCGCTGCGTCGCGGCATTCTACTTTCCTTTATCTCGTCATTCCTGCAAGCCGTCACAGCGATTATGGTGGTCGGCGGCACCTTCCTCGTCCTGCGCGGCACTTCGGTGTCCATGGATGATGCGACGCATGTCATGGAAGTGGCGAGCTTTGCCATGATCACAGCCTTCGGTGCTTGGCTCCTTTGGAAAAA
>JANOYJ010000475.1:0-12430 GCA_031428815.1 Phyllobacterium sp. | reverse complement strand
ATTTGACATCCAACAACGCCACTCTCATTCGTTTTTTTGAAGATGTTTATGATTGTGCCATGATTGTCCACGACGCATCGGCATCTATGCTTGGGTAAGAATTAGAAGCCGATCTTGAGGAAATGACATGGCCAGAATGCGTGCAATCGATGCTGCCGTCCTTATTATGGAAAAGGAGGGCGTCTCTTGCGCATTCGGGGTGCCGGGCGCGGCGATTAATCCCTTATACTCGGCGCTGAAAACGCGCGGCACGATCCGGCATATTCTGGCACGCCATGTTGAAGGCGCGTCGCATATGGCGGACGGATATACCCGCGCCATGCCGGGCAATATTGGTGTGTGTATCGGAACATCCGGCCCCGCAGGCACGGACATGATTACGGGGCTTTATGCCGCGATTGCTGATTCCGTGCCGATCCTGTGCATTACGGGGCAGGCCCCCCGTGCGCGGTTGGAGAAGGAAGACTTCCAAGCCGTTGATATCGCGTCAATTGCCGCGCCGGTCACCAAATGGGCGGTCACGGTTATGGAGCCGGCGCTTGTGCCGTTTGTCTTCCAGAAGGCGTTTCATACGATGCGCTCCGGGCGTCCGGGGCCGGTGCTGATAGACCTGCCGATAGACGTGCAGCAAGGCGAGATTGAATTTGACATTGAAACCTATGCGCCGCTGACGCCCTATCGACCGGAGGCCACGAGGGCACAGATTGAAAAGGCGCTTGCCATGCTCAATGCCTCTGAGCGTCCGCTGATCGTTGCTGGTGGCGGAATCATCAACGCCAATGCATCGGAGCTTCTGGTCAAATTCGCTGAAATCGTCGGCGTTCCGGTTATTCCAACCTTGATGGGCTGGGGCACCATTCCGGACGACCATCGCCTGATGGCGGGCATGTGTGGTCTGCAAACCTCGCACCGTTACGGCAATGCGACGCTGCTGGAATCAGACTTTGTTCTGGGCATCGGCAACCGCTGGGCCAACCGCCACACTGGCAACGTCGATACCTATACCAAAGGCCGCACGTTTGTTCATGTTGACATTGAGCCGACGCAAATCGGTCGGGTGTTTCCACCGGATCTGGGCGTTGTTTCTGACGCTCGCGCTGCGCTGGAATTGTTTGTCGAGATCGCGAGCGAATGGAAGAAGTCGGGCAAGCTCAAGGATTGGAGTACTTGGGTCGATCAGTGTCGTGAGCGCAAGCGGACCATGTTGCGCAAAACGCATTTTGATCAGACGCCGCTGAAGCCACAACGCGTCTATGAGGAGATGAACAAGGCGTTCGACAAGGATACCTGTTTTGTAACCACCATCGGTCTCAGCCAGATTGCCGGGGCGCAGTTTTTGCATGTTTATAAGCCGCGCAATTGGATCAATTGCGGCCAGGCCGGACCCTTAGGCTGGACTCTACCGGCAGCTCTTGGTGTTCGCGCTGCGGATCCTGACCGGAAGATCGTGGCTTTGTCCGGCGACTATGATTTCCAGTTCATGATTGAGGAACTTGCAGTTGGGGCACAGCATAAGTTGCCTTATCTACATATTGTGGTGAACAATTCCTATCTCGGTCTCATCCGCCAATCGCAGCGCGGCTTCAACATGGACTTTGAGGTAAGCCTTGCCTTTGACAACATCAATGCCAGCGAAGACGCGGAGCCTGGTTATGGGGTTGACCATGTTGCCGTCGCTGAAGGGCTAGGCTGCAAGGCGATCCGTGTTCGCAGCGTCAACGAATTTCAGGAGGCGTTTGCGCAGGCAAAAGCGATCATGGAAGAACACCAGGTTCCGGTTGTCATTGAATTCATTTTGGAGCGGGTCACTAATATTTCCATGGGCGCGGATATTAACGCGGTCGTGGAGTTCGAAGACCTAGCTGAGCGAGGCGACGAAGCGCCGACCGCTATCGGATTTCTGGATTAGGGGCAGTGGCTTTGGAAAACTGACGGTCGTCGGTACTAACTCATTGAAGAGAGACTGAGATGCCGAAATTTGCTGCCAATCTGACATTCCTGTTCAACGAGCTGCCGTTTCTGGATCGCTTCGAAGCGGCGAAGAAGGCGGGGTTCGAGGCCGTCGAATATATGTCTCCGTATGAATTCGATGCTCAAGAGTTAAAAGAGCAGCTTGATCGCCACGCACTTGTGCAAGTTTTGCATAATCTGCCGGTGGCGGATTGGGCTACGGGTGGGCGCGGGCTGGTGATATATTCTGATCGCAAAGACGAGTTTCAGGCGGGTGTTCAGCAGGCCATTTCCTATGCGACGGTGCTTGGCTGCAGGCAGATTAACTGTCTTTCTGGTTTGGCGCCGGAGGGTTCGGATCTCAAGGAATTGCATGCGACGGCGGTTGAAAACCTGCGATATGCCGCAGCTGAGCTTGGCAAATCTGGCATTAAGCTCCTTATCGAACCGATCAATCATTATGATATTCCGCGCTTTTTCCTCAACACGGTCGAGCAGGCTGCGGCGATTATTCGCGAGACAGAAAGTGATAATCTGTTCATTCAATACGACCTTTACCATCAGCAACGCACGCGTGGCGAATTGCTGGCAACCTATGTGAAGTTCAAAGATAAAATCGCGCATATCCAACTGGCCGATAATCCGGGGCGCAATGAGCCTGGGACGGGCGAGATCAATTATCCCTTCATTTTCGAAGGTTTGGCGAAGGCCGGTTATGACGGGTGGATCGGCTGCGAATATAAGCCGAAGACCACTACTGTCGATGGTCTAAGCTGGATGCAGTGATCTCGTTCTCAAGCAATAATTAAAGGAAATGCACATGGCGAAGATTGGGTTTATCGGATTGGGCGTCATGGGAACGCCGATGGCGCGGCACTTGCAAAAGGCCGGGCACGATCTTTTCACCGCTAAGCATACGCGCCCGCCCAGTCCGGAGCTGACAGACAATGGCATGGTTGTGCTCGCTGATCCGAAAACGGTGGCAGCGGAAGCCGAGATAATTATCCTCATGCTGCCGGACACGCCAGATGTGGAAGGGGTGTTGTTTGGAGTGAACGGCGTTGCTGACGGCATCGGTGCGGGCAAACTCGTTATCGATATGAGTTCCATCGCTCCGCTGCCAACCAAGGAATTTGCGAAGAAGATTCGTGCCAAAGGCGCGGAATATCTTGACGCGCCGGTATCAGGCGGTGAAGTCGGGGCGAAAAATGCATCGCTTTCGATCATGGTAGGTGGCAATCAAGCGTCGTTTGATCGGGCGAAGCCGTTGTTCGACGCGGTTGGCAAGAATATTACGCTTGTTGGTGAATGCGGCGACGGGCAGGTGACCAAGATCGCCAACCAGATCATTGTCGGACTGACGATTGAAGCAGTGGCGGAAGCGCTGGTGTTTGCCTCTAAAGCGGGCGCGGATCCGGCAAAGGTCCGGAGCGCCTTGATGGGCGGCTTTGCTTCGTCGCGCATCTTAGAGGTGCATGGCGAGCGGATGGTCAAGCGCACTTTCGCGCCCGGTTTTCGCATTTCACTGCACCAAAAGGATTTGAACTTGGCCCTATCGAGCGCAAAGGCGCTCGGCGTGTCTTTGCCGAATACATCGATGGCACAGGAATTGTTCAACTCTTGTGCAGCGCATGGTGACGGCGAGCTTGACCATTCCGGCATGGTTCGTGCGCTGGAGCGTATGGCGAACCACAACGTCGCGTGATAAGCGCCCTTTGAATTTATCGACGTCGGGAGCGCGAAGAATGTCATCAGTGCTGGAGCCGAGATCATTTCTTGCGTCGTTGTTTCGAGCGGCGGTCAATGCTGCTGATCCGGCCAAAGTGATGCCGGCCTTCTTGCCCAGACCTCCCAAGAGTCGCACCATCGTCATTGGCGCAGGAAAGGGTTCTGCACAGATGGCACAGGCGTTTGAGCGCGTCTGGCAGGGACCGATTGAGGGCGTCGTTGTGACGCGCTACGGGTTTGGTGCTAAGTGTAATCGTATTGAGGTTTTGGAAGCATCGCATCCTGTGCCGGATGCGGCGGGGCTGGCGGCAGCCAAGCGTCTGAAACTCGCCGTGTCGGGTCTCACCGAAGATGATCTTGTGATCGCGCTTATTTGCGGCGGTGGCTCTGCTCTGCTGCCGGCTCCAGCTGGCAATTTAACGCTGGACGACGAGATTGCTGTCAACAGGGAGTTACTTTCCTCCGGTGCGCCGATCTCGGCTATGAATGCCATCCGCAAGCATATTTCGACCATCAAGGGCGGTAGGCTTGCTGCTTTGGCTTATCCGGCCAAGGTTATTTCGCTCATTGTCTCTGACATTCCGGGGGATATTGCGTCCTATGTCGCCTCCGGTCCAACCGTGCCGGATCAGAATACACGACAAGATGCGCTTCGGTTGATTTCGCAATACCAAATGAAATTCCCTGACGCGGTGATGCGGCATTTGCAGACAGCGGAGGCTGATGCACCAATGCCTGGTAATGCCGTGTTTGTTAACAATGAAGTGCACATCATCGCCTCTGCCGCTGTGTCGTTGCAAGCCGCCGCAGACGAGGCAAAACGACAAGGAGTCGAGGCTGTCATTCTATCTGATGCTATCGAGGGCGAGGCGCGCGAGGCGGCAAAGGTCCATGCGGCGATTGCGCGTGAAGTGAGTTTGAGAAGCCGCCCTTTCACCAAGCCTGTCGTTATTCTCTCTGGCGGCGAGACCACGGTGACACTCACCGGCACGGGGAAAGGCGGGCGCAACACGGACTTTCTTCTGTCCTTTGCCCGCGACATCGATGGGTACTCCGGCATTGACGCGCTTGCCGCGGATACGGACGGTATTGACGGCTCGGAAGACAATGCGGGAGCGTTCGCAGATGGCACATCGGTTGCCCGGATGCGTAGTAAAGGCGTTGATCCAGCTTTACACCTGCGCAATAATGATGCTTGGACGGCGTTTATTGCCGTAGGCGATATTTTTCATACCGGCCCGACAGGCACCAATGTCAATGATTTCAGAGCGATCTTGGTACGGTGAGTGCTTGCTTTGGTTTGACGCTGATTTCGCGCTGGCGTAGGGAGCAAACGTTCTGCGTGAATGTGCCGGTTTTTAGCGTTGCAAAGTGTCACCGGGATAATATTGAACCATTGGAATGGTAGACTTGGACAATCGAGAATAGTGTATTCGGATCAAAAAATTGTCGCCATTGCACCTATGATGGATTGGACGGATCGGCATTGCCGGTATTTCCACCGTCAACTTACACAACGGGCGTTGCTGTATACGGAAATGGTTGTTGCGGATGCGGTTATTCATGGGCCGCGTGAGCGTTTGCTGGGGTTTTCGCTGGAAGAGCAGCCCGTTGCCTTGCAGATCGGCGGGTCTGATCCTCATAAAATGGCCATGGCGGCGAAGATCGGCGAGGACTTTGGCTCTCGCGAAATCAACATGAATGTCGGCTGCCCGTCGGATCGGGTACAATCTGGCGCGTTCGGGGCGTGCTTGATGGAAACGCCCTCATTGGTTGCAGAGTGTGTCGTTGCAATGAAGGCTGCAGTGAGCATTCCCGTGACGGTAAAATGCCGCATTGGTGTTGATGAACAAGACCCGGAACCCGCCCTTGATGCAATTGCTGACAAGGTGTTTGCGGCTGGTGCGGATGCTTTGTGGGTGCATGCGCGAAAGGCGTGGCTTAAGGGACTTTCGCCGAAGGAAAACCGTGATGTACCGCCACTCGATTATCAGCGGGTCTACCGGCTAAAGGAACGGTTTCCTGACAAATTTATCGGCATAAATGGCGGAATAGCAACCTTGGCTGCGGCGCGTGAGCATTTATGCATCGTCGACGGCGTCATGTTGGGTCGCGCAGCGTATCACGAACCGCGGCTTTTGATGGATGTGGATACACAGTTCTACGATGACAAAGCGCACGAAGCTGATTTCCAGAATGTACTGGAGACCATGGTCGAGTATGCTGACCGGCATATCGCGTCAGGCGGTAAACTCAATCACATCACACGTCATATGATCGGCTTGTTTCACGGCGTGCCAGGTGCACGCAGTTGGAGACAAATGATGTCTGTCGATGCCGCGCGAATTGGCGCGACATCTGATCTGATATCGTGCGCATTCGAGGCGGTCCATCGCGCTCAAACGGCGTGAGGACGGTTTCAGCGAGGCGATGACGTAATCATGACAGAACGCAAAGCGACGGTTGTCTATACAACTAAAGGCGACTCTTCTGTTCGCAAGGATTCGAGATGACCGACATACCGTTCAATGACCTCATGACGTTTGCCCTCTATCTCGCAATTGCTGGTATCATCGCCGGTGTTTTAGCGGGCCTCTTCGGGATTGGCGGAGGAACGGTCTTGGTTCCCGCGTTTTATCAGGTGTTTGGCGCGGTGCATGTGCCGGAGGATGTGCGCATGCATTTGGCCCTTGGATCGTCGATGGCGATTGTCGTTTCGACATCGCTCCGGTCCTTCATGGCTCATCGAAAACGCGGAACGCCGGATATTGCGTTGCTCCGAAGCTGGGTGATTGCCGTGCCGCTCGGAGTGTTGGTTGCTACGCTTGTCGTGTCATTGATCTCGAGTTTTGGGCTTCGGTTGGTTTTCGCCGTAATTTCCGTGATCGTCGGACTCAGGTTGTTGTTTGGTAAAGATTCATGGCGGCTGGGCAATGATTTACCGCGCAACCCCTCCCGATTCGCCGTGGGTTCGTTTATTGGGCTGGTTTCGACTTTGATGGGCATTGGCGGCGGGGTTTTGAACAACACCTTTATGACGCTGTTTAACCGCCCCATGCATCAAGCGGTTGGAACCTCTGCGGGGGTCGGCGTCCTGATCGCAGTTCCTGGATTCTTTGGCTATGTCTGGGCGGGATGGGACAAGGCGGGTCTGCCGCCGTTTTCTACCGGCTTCGTCAACTGGCTGACGCTTTTGCTCATTATCCCTATAACGCTTGTGGTTACGCCCTACGGTGTCAGACTGGCGCATGCTTTGTCGAAGAAGACGCTGGAGATGACGTTTGGGCTTTACATGTTGATTGTCGCGGGACGGTTCTTCTGGAGCTTGATGTAAACTCAGTTTTGAAGAAGCAATTGATCCTGTCGCACGGTATATCCCGAAAGGCTTGATAAAAAACTCATGCCGAGCAGGCTTTGATCGAGTTTGCCATCCTCTGCCACGCTCGCCCGGATATCGCGTCGAACAATGCCCCCGATGCTGATTTCATTGAGCCGTATGGAAGCCGCCATCGCACTGCCATTAGCAGTCGAGATCGGATTAGTGAAAGACAAGTCTTCGGGTTTGAATCCTACTGCCTCGGCATCACGCATCGTTAAGACCACAAGAGACGCGCCGGTATCGACGAGGAATGACACGGTTTTTCCATTGACCACCCCGTCGGCTTTGAAATGGCCATTGTTGGATTTGTTGATGGTAACAGCCATCGCCCCATCGCTGCTGATGATTGTTTGCGGTCGGGAGGGGATAAGACCCGCCGTGATGCGGCTCGCGATTTCCTGAAGCTCGACTCTGTATTGGTATCCAGCGACAAGGCCAAACAGAATAACGAGCCATATGGCCAATTGGCGGGTGACATCACCGAAACGCATGCCTCGTCTTAGAAATCCAGCGGCAAGAACCACGCCCCAAACGCCGAGGATAGCGGCTTGTGCAAATGTGTCATTCGCCATGCCGAGTGTCATGCCGCGTTCGTCATTAATCAGCAAGAGAACCAGAGTTGCGCCAATTGCGCCGAGAATCAGAAGCAGCATGCGGCTCATTCGACTATGCCCGTCTCACGCTGTGCCATGAGCTGCCGGCGCGTGACGCGGCGCGGCTTGCGCTCAACAGTTTCCAAGCGCGCGGGCAGTTCCTGCATGATCGAACGGCGGCGCTCCGGGGTTATCATTGACCAGAAGCCGATTTCGTCACGCGTCCGCCCGCAGCCGAAACAGAGGCCAGTTTTCAAATCGATGGAGCAGACGAGTATGCAGGGACTTTCGATCATGCTCTCTATTTGGAGATGTCAAAGCGCACTGGCAAGTGCAATGAGTGTGGCGATTTCGGCTATTTGCGACGACGCGCCCAAAGTATCGCCGGTATGCCCCCCAATTTTATCGCGACAGAGGCGGGCGAAGACGATTGCAGACACAGCGACCAGAGCAAGCATTAAGACGCTTGCCGCGATGCCAACGGCAAATAGTGACGCCAAAACTGAAAGCGCAACGCCTAAAAGGAGCGAGAAGGTAAGACTGTCGGCATCGGGTTGGCCGGCGCTGTCAGCTGTGCCGCCGGAACGGGCGGATGTGAGTTCAACCCAGTGCCAGACCAGAGACGTGCGTCCCGCTACGCCGCTTGCAATGACCGCCAAAGCCGCGGCGCAAGGATTTGCTGACGCGATCGACGCGAGCGCTGCAACACGCAACAAGACAGATAAAATCAGTGCCAGCGATCCATAGGTGCCGTTGCCAGAATCTTTCATAATGGCGAGCCGATGTTCCGTAGTCTTGCCGCCAAAGAAGCCGTCAGCCACATCAGCAAGACCGTCTTCGTGTAAGGCGCCGGTGACGCCTATCGACATTACAATTGCAAGACTTGCTGCGAGCAGCGACGGAAGACCGAGCCAGGGCGCAAAGTAAATCAGCAACGCAGAGGGCAGGGCCGCAATCAATCCGGCCAACGGGAAGGCGCGGCTGGTGCGCGACATGTTGCCATCATCGCCTTCGAAATAGTGCGCTGGTACCGGTAAGCGGGTGAGGAAACCCAAGGCGCGGGCGGTATCGGTCATAAGAGAGGCGGGGTTAATGTTCATTGTCGTCATCCATCTGTCGCACACGCGATTTGCCTTGCGGGTTTGCGCCTTTATAGGAGGTGCGACAAACTATTTCCATAAGAGGATTCCTGCTATGTCTTCAGCACTTCCCTTCGATGATTTTCGCGCTTTGCTGAAGTCCATGCCCGGACCTGATTTGGACGCGCTCGCAGCGGTGCACAAACGTGATCCGTTCCTAACAAAGCCGCCCGGCGCTTTGGGCCGTTTGGAAGAAATTGTGGAATGGCTGGCGATGTGGTCCGGCAAGCCAATGCCAAGCGTTACGCGTCCGCTTGTTGCAGTGTTTGCAGGTAATCATGGTGTGACCGCGCTGGGTGTATCGCCCTATCCGAGTGAAGTCACGGCGCAGATGGTAGCTAACTTTGCCGGTGGCGGAGCGGCGATCAACCAAATTTGTATCGCGTACGATCTTGGCCTCAAAGTCTATGACTTGGCGCTCGAGATCCCGACTGGAGACATTACGCAGGATGCGGCGATGGATGAGAAGACCTGCGCAGGAACAATGGCGTTCGGGATGGAGGCGATTGCCGGGGGCACGGATCTTTTGTGCATAGGGGAAATGGGCATTGGGAACACCACGATTGCTGCCGCGATCTTCCATGCGTTGTTTGGCGGTGAAGCCGAGGATTGGGTTGGGGCGGGGACCGGAGCGGACTCAGACGGCATGAAGCGTAAAGCGGATGCGGTTCGTCGTGCCGTCGCCTTGCATGGTGCGCATCTAAAAGATCCGCTGGAAGTGCTCCGCCGTCTCGGTGGCCGTGAAATCGCTGCTATGGCCGGTGCGATACTAGCCGCCCGGATGCAACGTGTGCCTGTTATCGTAGACGGTTTCGTCGCCAGCTCCGCGGCGGCGGTTTTATTTAAGGCGAATCCGACAGCGTTGGACCATTGCCTGTTCGGGCATGTCTCGGCAGAGAAGGCTCTTGCTTTGGCGCTATCAAAACTCGGAAAAATCCCGTTGCTTGATCTTGGTATGCGGCTTGGCGAAGGCACCGGTGCGGCGGTAGCCGCCGGAATCGTCAAGGCGGCAGCGCTCTGTCACTCGGGGATGGCCACATTTGGCGATGCCGGTGTCAGCGATAAGACCTAGCTTATGCCAACTTTCGGCTCCTTGGGTTCGACTGTTTGTTTGCTGTCGTTCCGGTAATTGCCGGCATTTCTTCCATTACGCGTGAGGCGGGAAAGCTTGCAAAAACTTCGGTGCCCACACGGAGTTTGGAGGTCAGCACGAATGTGCCGCCGTGCATGTTCATGAGCGCCTGAACGATTGGCAGGCCGAGGCCGGTACCTTGTTCGGCACTCTTTATGGCGATGGATCCTTGACCGAAAGCAGAAAGTACAATCGGAATCTCGTCTTCAGGAATGCCAGGGCCGTTATCGATAATCGAAAGATACTGCCCGCCCCCGGCGGTCCAACCGATCTTGAGCTTTACCTCTCCGCCGGTCGGCGCAAATTTCACAGCGTTTGACAAAAGGTTCAGCATGATCTGGCGAATCGACTTTTCATCGGCCCAAATCGCGGGAAGGTTGGGTTCAACCATCGGAATGATTTTAATGTCTTTGTTCCTGGCGCGCAGTTGCATCATATGAATGCAATCCTCGGCGACAAAACTGAGTTTCACCGCCTCTTCACTCAATTGTTGTTTTCCGGCCTCGATACGTGACAAGTCAAGAATCTCATTGATGAGATTGAGAAGGTGCTGGCCGGACCCATGAATGTCGTTGGCATAATCGCGATAGGTCGAATTGGGCATGGGGCCGAGCACTTCATGCGCCATAACTTCGGAAAAACCAAGAATCGCATTGAGCGGTGTGCGCAATTCATGGCTCATGGAGGCAAGAAATCGGGATTTGGCAAGGTTCGAATCTTCGGCGCGGCGTCGTGCTTCGTCGGACATGGCCTTCGCGGTTTCAAGAGCGGCGATCAGCCCGTCCTTTTCTGATTGAAATGCCAGAGCGGCACGGGCAGACCCGTTGAGGTAGGAGGAGACCACAGCAAAGAATCCGAGACCTGCTATCAGAACCGCGACCATTGTTGCCTGAACCGGATCGGTCATGTTGGCCGAAAACAAGGTGTAGCTTGCCACCGGCAAAAAAAACGATGCAAGGACGGCACCGCGTAGAGCTGCCGAAACGATGGCAGTTGCGGCCATCGCGAGCAGAATAACCACAGCCTGAATGACGTTGATTTGTTGGATACCGCAGGCTTCACAGTCTAATTGGGCAAAGTATGCCCAAGCCACACCTGTTAAAGCATGCGCAAAGAGCAAGCGCTTGGACCACACAATCGGATCGACGGCCTCTGGTTCAACTTGGTCTAAACGGCGCGCAACAAGTCCAAGAACTACATAAGCTGTCGCCGAAATTGCTGCCCAAACAAGGGCACTTGCACCCATGCCTATGACCACACACGCGGTGGCGACGATCAAAACCAATACGGGGATCGCTGGCGCCCCGGCCACAATGGCATGCGCGTGCATATGTAAGAGGTCCGGGGTAAAGTCTACCGTGCCGCTTTGCTCGACAAGGCGGTCGCGAGTGCGCTTAATTGTGCGCGAAACATCGGAAGTTCGGCGGGTTTTGCGCCGGTCTACAATGTTTTTGTCGAAACTTTCTGATCGTTCGGCCCTCATGATAAACGCGGCCATACCCTTGATGTTGTGCTGAAACTGGAGCTTTCAGATTATGGTCGAATGGTTAAATAAGTCCTCTCCATATACGCTAGTATGGTTGTGAACGGGGGATTGCGCTGAGATGTGGCGCCGAAAACAGTATTCCGGAGCCGGAGGCGCATCTGCGCCTCGATCACCGATCTTTGACTATTTTCTGACCCTGGCACTGTTTGGCGTGTTGATTGCGATCATTGTGCGTTTTGATGCCACTGAAACTATCGCGCGGGCGGGCGTGCCAGTCATCATCGACGGCGACAGTATGGTTCTCGACAGCGAGAAAATTCGCCTTAAGGGAATTGATGCGCCTGAGATTGGCCAGACATGTGTTAATTCGATTATCACCTATTATTGTGGAGAAAAGGCGAAAAACCGCTTACGGGATCTCATTGCGGGCAGCAAAGTGACGTGCGAAGGGTGGCAGCGCGATAAGTATCAACGGCTTCTCGGAACGTGCAGAGCCGGGGCACACGAATTAAACCGTGATATGGTAGTGACTGGTTGGGCCGTTGCCTATGGTGGCTATAGCGCTGAAGAGGCGAAGGCGCGCGGCGGAAATTTGGGGATTTGGGCAGGGCCATTTGAACGACCGCACGACTGGCGACGTATAAAAGGGAGCGCGGAGGAAGAGCCGCATGGGATTTGGCTCTCGGTATCAGATTATTTTAAGACCATTTATCAACCGTAAGCCATTGATATACAAGGATTAATCCATGAAACTTTTTGATGGAGGCCGCGCCCCCAATCCGCGTCGGGTTCGCGTTTTTTTGGCGGAAAAAGGCATAACTGTTCCGCTTGTGCCGGTCGATATGGGGGCGATGGCGCATAGAGGCGACGACATTTCCAAACGCAATCCGTTGCGGCGGCTGCCTGTGTTGGAACTGGATGACGGTACAGTTCTGACAGAATCCGTGGCGATTTGCCGGTATTTCGAAGAGTTGCAGCCCGAACCGGCGCTATTTGGTCGCGGCGCACTTGGCAAGGCGCAGG
>JANOYJ010000474.1:0-12036 GCA_031428815.1 Phyllobacterium sp. | reverse complement strand
AATCGCCGCAGGGTCGAAGGCGTCACGCCCTTCGGCAAAGCATCCAGCGGAAAAAAACCACACTCTGCAATCTCCCTGTCAGGCAAGCGCTGCGCGGTTTGCCTAAACGCTCTCACCACATAGAGCGCCACATGATCGCGCAGGGATGAGTGTCTGTTGTGATAGATACTGAACAGTGCCGCGTCGCCGGTGAGTTCAATATTGCCCTCTTCTTGTAATTCTTTGATGAGCGCCTGGCGAAACGTCTCATGTCGTTCCACGCCGCCGCCGGGAAGATACCAGCCCGGCACATAAGTATGGCGCACCAGAAAGACGCTGTTGTCAGCCTCGTTCAACACCATGGCACGAACGCCCAAGGTCATCGGGCGTTTCATCAAGAAGTAAAAATGAAAGAATTTGACCCGCGCTCGGGAAAACAGTGATTGTGATTGCATGACGCGCCTTAAGAAAGAGATGCAGTGAGCTGCAAGCATTTTGACGGGCGTTTTTCGCCCTCTTCGCTTGGTCTTCTCAAAATCCCTCCGTCAAACTACTTCCATCTAACTTCATCTCACTCTTGCCACTGGCATAAGACGACACAAAGAATTATTCGAGATGAATGTTTCGTCTCGCCCATATTTCCGACCCGCATCTCGGGCCCCTCCCGCCCCTTACATGGCGCGACTTGGCATCAAAGCGCATCACCGGCTATGTCAATTGGCAACGCCATCGCGGCAAAATGATGGGATCGCCCATTCTGGCGCATCTTATGACTGACCTTCAATCCCAGAACATCGATCATCTTGTCATCACGGGCGATCTCGTCAATCTCGGTCTTGGGGAAGAAATTGAAAAGGCGGGCCTTTGGCTCAAGGCACTCGGCGAACCACATGACATATCCGTTGTGCCCGGCAACCACGACGCCTATGTGCCGGGTGCCCTCGCTAAAGCATGCAAGGCTTGGCTTCCATTCATGTCGGGCGACAAATCGCCAAAAAACACCTCAGTCCATGAAATGTTCCCTTATGTGCGCGTTCGAGGGAAGATAGCCATCATCGGCGTCTCGTCAGCCATTGCCACCTCACCTTTCCTCGCACGCGGCGCGTTTCGTTCCGCGCAGGCCAAAAAGCTCAAGGCAATTCTCAAATCCTGCGATGAGCGCGGCCTGTTCCGCATCATCATGATCCATCACCCGCCCGTGCGCGGCGCGACGAGCATGCATAAGCGCTTGTTTGGCATCGGTCTGTTCCAGCAAACAGTCGAAGCCAATGGCGCGGAACTCGTCCTCCACGGTCACACCCATCTGCCAACTACAAATTTTATCGATGGCAAAGGCACAAAGGTACCGGTCATCGGCGTCTCAGCAACCAGCCAAACACCCGGCGGCCACATGCCCGCATCAGGCTATAATCTGTTTGAGATTTCAGGTGAAAAAGGCAGTTGGAATTGCGAACTTCAACATCGCGCGATGACAGAGCAAAGCACGACGGCATTAGAAGGCAGCAAAGTGAGGCTCTTGGGAACGGAAAGGCTCTAACCGGCTGACAATTGCGGAATCTTGTCCCAAAGCCAAAGCAAAATAAACCCCGCCCCTGTTACCGCACCGATCAGGAGCCACACAAAGCCGCTAACCACTTCTGTCCATTGGTCCTTCGGCGCAACGGCGCCATCGACTGCATCGACGACTTGGACCACTGCCGGGCGACGCGAATCCTCACGCTCCACCACGGCCCGCAGCGGCTCAAGATCGCCGTCCAGCATGCGTTGGCGCTCAACAATCCGCTCGGCGATGTAATTGGTAACTCGCTCGCGTACCTGCCTAATATCCGGCGTCTCGGAAAGCACCACACGACCGAGCCGCGTATCACGCACAAACCGGTATGTGCGCCGGTCACGCCCCATCATCACATGCGACGTCGCATCAATCCAAAGTCGCGGCTGCATGCCTTTTGAAATGGCAAACTCAAACTGGTCGTCATTGGCCGGGATTTCTTCGATAATGGGCTTGAGTTCATCAGCAAGAATTTCAAGCCGCGCAAGGTCCGCGTCTTTAAGGTCGATCACCACATCATTGCGGTCGGCTTTGGCAATGCGCACGTCACGCATCGCATCCGAAAGGCGGCGCACATTGTCGCGGTAAATCAACTTGTCGCCAGCCTCACTCATCACCAGCCTCTTCACGCGGAACCCATGGTTAACAAATAGTTAGCATGGCTAAAGACTGATTGCATCAAACTAATTTGAATGAGACCAGACCCTAGGCCCGTTCGAGTGGTTTGACGCGGCAGTTTGCAGGCAGTTGCCTGCCATATCATCAAAATTAATAGGTCCAGACCCTAGGATTGCCCGAATAAAATATCGGAAACCACTCCATCGCGGCCATAAACGTCGCCATGAAACGCTGTTCGACCGTCATCACCGATCCAGATGGTGAAATAAGTCAGGTGAATAGGCACTTTGCTCTTTAGCGGGACACGCGTCAGCGCTCCGGACGAGACCAGACTGTCGATTTTGGCTCGGGACATTTTTTGGTCCAGCCCGAACAGCTTTTCCGCGAAGTCCAAAGGCTTACTCACACGGATACAGCCATGGCTGAATGCCCGCCCTGTCTTGGCAAATAATTGCCGCGATGGCGTGTCATGCAGATAGATATTGAATTTGTTCGGAAACATGAACTTGACAGCACCAAGCGCGTTTTTCGCACCCGGCTGCTGCACAATGCGGAATGGAAATTTTCCGTTGATCGAGTTCCAATCAACGCTGTAAGGATCCATCTCAGGCGCGCCTTCGGCCCAGCTGGAGTAAATGACATAGTCATTGGCTGCAAGGTAACCGGGATTCTCCCGCAGCTTGGGCAGAAATTCAGCCTTTGCGATATTTTCTGGTACTGTCCAAGTCGGGTTGAACTCTACATAGCCAATGCGGTCGGAAAACATCGGTGTCGCATGAAACGGCTTGCCGACAATGACGCGGCGCCGGTCAACAGTCTTGCCACCATCCACAAGGAATAACTCAAACCCTGCCTGATTGACCAGAACATGTCGCGTTCCCAATTCGGTAGGCAGCCAGCGCCAGCGTTCCATGTTAACGATGACCTGTCGAATCCGCGCTTCGACTGACAGGTTCAAAATGCCGAGCGTGCCCTTGCCGACAATGCCGTCATCTTCGACACTGTTGTTGAGTTGGAAAGTCTTCACTGCATTGATGAGGGCTGGATCATAAAGCGACGGATCGGCTGAGGTCAGACCCTTATATCCACGCGCGGCAAGGCTGTCGCGCATCGCCGTAACGCGGGCGTCGCGCATACCGGGCTTGAGCGTCGGACCTGCCGGAACCGGCTCCCATCCACCCAAGGCTTCATAAGAGCGATAGGTCGCCAATAACTGCCGCAATTTGCCATACTGACCATGGCGCGGACGAAGCGTGGAAAACGCGGCGGCGGCACCGCTTTGGCCCGCAATACCCAGCCATTTTTTTGTGTCGATTGTCTTGCGCTCAATCACAATATTGGTGGAGTTCAGAGACGGCGAGGTGCGCCCGCCCGACAGGTCCCGCGCCATTTTTAGAAAAGATTGGCTGAGCGCCAATTCCGCGCCTGCCTCATCCTCTTCACCTGAAAGACGGGTAAGCGCCGCAAAAGCAAGCTCGGTGTAATCTTGGGGATTAAGCCCGTCGGCAGCGGCTTTGCCAAGCGCAGCCACCAGTTCCGTTCCGGCCGTCGTCAACGTGCCATCTGCCACCCATACGAAAGGTGCGTCCTCCAGCGAGTAGTAAGATTTCAGCTTGTTGAGATCGATCGTGACGTCGCGCCATTCAACAGCCTGCGCGCCCTCTTCATAGAGATCGCTGATAACCGACTGAGGACTCGACCAAGCAGGAAAAGCACTCACAAAAAACAGGAAAGCAAGCCCTATAAATTTCCGCATCACCCGCTCCAAGCCTTTGATTCGGCCCTTGATTCGGCTTGGAGCATAATCTTATCTGAGCGGCGGAAGAATGACTGAATTGCCGCCAAATTGCGGTATTTTAGTTAATGATCCGGTTCGCCGCCGACACAAGTGCTTCCAGTGATGACGTGACAATGTTTGTGTTAACGCCGACGCCGAAAATCTTGCCCTTCGGGTGCTCGACTTCCATGTAACAAATCGCCGAAGCATCCGAGCCGCGCTGCATGGAATGCTCAGAATAGTCAGCAACGGAGAGCTCAATTCCGAGATAGACTGACAAGGCATGAACGAAACCGTCAATCGGTCCTGTGCCCCTGCCCTCAATACGCCTGAGCACGCCATTATCCGTAATCTCCGCGGCAACGATTTGCTGACCCCGGTGCTCTGTATCCGGATACGCATGATGCCCGACAAATTTCAGACGACCTTGTGGCTGGTCCACATAAAGTTCAAAAAACCGGTCATGAATGCGCTTCGATGAGAGCTCGGTGCCTTCAACTTCGGTGATGCGCTGAATGTCATCGCGAAACTCCACCTGCAAACCACGCGGCAGGTTGATCCCGTAATCCTCCTGCATGATGTAAGCGAGACCGCCCTTGCCCGATTGCGAATTGATCCGAATAATCGCCTCATAGGTGCGCCCGACATCCTGAGGATCAATCGGCAGATACGGCACTTCCCACAAGGGCTTGTTCGCCTTGCGGATCGCTTTCATCCCCTTGTTAATCGCATCCTGATGCGAGCCGGAAAACGCTGTATAGACCAATTCGCCCACATACGGATGGCGCTCTGGAATACGCAATTGGTTTGAATATTCATAGACGCTTTTAATGCGGTTAATGTCCGAGCAGTCCAATTCCGGGTCAACGCCTTGCGTAAACATATTGAGCGCCAGCGTCACAATATCAACATTGCCGGTGCGTTCGCCATTACCGAACAACGTGCCTTCGACGCGATCCGCACCGGCCATCAAGGCGAGTTCAGTCGCGGCAATGCCTGTGCCGCGATCATTATGAGGGTGCAGCGAGATGATGAGGTTGTCGCGGTTGTCGAGGTTCCGGCACATCCACTCAATCTGATCGGCATAAATGTTCGGCGTCGACATTTCGACCGTCGCCGGCAAGTTGAAAATCAACTTGTTCTCTGCCGTCGGCTTCACCACTTCCGCCACCGCATTGCAGATTTCCAAGGCGACTTCGATTTCCGTGCCGGTGAAACTCTCCGGCGAATATTCAAACCGGAAATCCCCTCCCGCCTTCGCCGCCATATCGGTAATCATCTTCGCCGCATCTACAGCAATTTCTTTGATACCGCGCACGTCCTTGGCAAACACCACGCGGCGCTGCAATTCGCTGGTCGAATTGTAGAAATGCACAATCGGCCGCGTCGCGCCTTCGAGTGCCTCAAATGTGCGCGTTATGAGTTCGGGACGGCATTGCACCAAGACCTGCAAGGATACGTCCGAAGGCACACCACCCTCTTCAATACACCAACGCGCAAAGTCAAAATCCGTCTGCGAGGCGGAAGGAAAACCGATCTCGATCTCCTTAAAACCCATATCCAGCAACAATTTGAACATGCGCGCCTTGCGGTCGTGTCCCATCGGATCGACCAGCGCCTGATTGCCGTCGCGCAGGTCAACCGAGCACCAGACCGGCGCCTTTTCTATGCGCTTGGAAGGCCATTGCCGTTCGGTGAGACCGACAAATGGATAGGCTTGATATTTAGTCGCCGCGCTTGGCATACCCTTTTTGGGCGATGAGATCGTCTTGCTCATTTTCAAAATCCTGCAGACAGGTCCGCTAAGGGACGCATTGCCTGTTCATTGGCGTTAGTGGGATTGTTTGTAAAGGAGCCGGATTGGCGCATCGGCCACCGGACGCTCCTTCAATGAGCCCGGCAACCGCAGCTAAGCAGTAGAAGCGCGGCAAGCGAAAACGCTGCGCGGTTCGAGATTGCTATTGTGTTGCCGGACATGGTCATGAATGATTTGATAGCCGAGCCCATCGATTGATGCAAGTCGCAAGGACCTCCAAATGCCCAGCAGTGAAATCAGCACCGTGGACGACTATATCGCGGCGATCCCCGAACCCGTTCAATCCATGTTAAAACAAGTTCGTGCCATTATCCGCCAGACTTTGCCCGATGCTGAGGAAATGATTTCCTACAAAATTCCCGCCTACAAACTTCACGGCAAACCCATCATCTATTTCGCCGGTTGGAAAAAACACTATTCACTCTATCCGGTTGGCGAGGAGGTTGCTGCCGCGTTTGCCGATGAATTGTCAGAATATTATATGAGTAAAGGCACTGTCCGGTTTGAGCTGTCCGAACCGGTACCCGTTAAATTAATCGCGCGCATCGTGGCATTCCGGGCCGGGAAAATTACAGGAACGGCAACAGATAAGTCGTAGCTCGCTCGGCGAACGTCCGATCCATCACGATTTTTATAGACTCAATATTGATTATGTGAGAAATTACTAATTAAACTAATTTAAGTTGCAGTATATTTTTGTTTCAACTATAATTTGTTATCTAATCAGATTTTCATTCTCGCTGGGCTTCAATTTTGAACATTGAGACTATTAAGACCATTAAATTTGTCATGGAGCGATGGAAATCGGTCTTGATATCCATGGTGCTTTTTGCCGCGATTGCCGTATCGATTGGATGGCATTCACACGGGGCAACCAAAACAACTGTCACCTTTGAAATGGCACCAGCGGCCTATGCTGGCATCACAGATCAAATTCTCGGACTTGAGAGATTTGATACCTTCACTGAGCAACAAAGCGAAAATCTGGCAAAGCGGTCATATGATCCGCTGCTTGATTCAGAAAATCAGTTTTCAATGTTGCAATTTCTCTTGCAAGACCAAAAAAATATCGGCGAATTTCTTAAAGATGAGGCTATCGGGAAGGGATCGCAAGAGGTTGCACAATTGCACGCAAAAGTTTCTGCCATTCAGGACAAAAAGGGTCCTATCCGCGCAACATTGTCTATTTCAGGATTCGACGGCGATGACGGTGAAAAACGAGCACAGAGACTGTTGACCCATGTCAGCACAATGGTTTCAACAAAAGTACGCGAGGCGCTTCGTGTGGCGCTCAGTGAATACATGTCCAGCATAGAAACACAGATCGCCGGTATCGAAATTGCGGGCAAGGAGATTCAAAGTCAAAAAATAAAGGAACTTGAGCAAGCCCTTGCAGAGCTCGGCGCTCAAACGGACCCCTCATCACAAGAGCTGACAATTGTCGCCGCAAGCCCATTCTCAGAACGCGAACCAGATCGCAACAATGGCGTTGAAGTACGGGCGGCGATCACACCGGGTGCCTTAAAAGCTCAATTAGTCATCACCCGAAATATCACACCCTATTCGGCAAAACTGGAAGACCTCAACGCGCGGCGGGCCGTGGCGTTATCATATGCGATTGAGAAGATCGATATTCCTGTGTACCGCATTATCGGCATAAATAGCGGTGCAACGCGCGCAAATCTGCCGTTACCAGTCTGGCTGGCGCTTGGCGGGATTATTGGCCTTGTAGTGTCTTTGACCGGCATGCTCGTCTGGAACTGGATGTTGAAGTTAACAAATGAATTCAGAAACGCGCAGCGCATTGGAGACGACGAGGAGCCGCAGACTGGCAATGACGAGCGGATGGGCAACGTACGGAGCGCAGCTACGACAAATCGAGCAGTCCATGCAAATTCGGCACGGATAGTGTTTGAGAGTTAGCGCTATATTTCATATCTAAATCGTGGCACCGCACTCGCCGCCAAGTGCCAAGCGTTCATCGAACTGAACGGTTGGACAATCACACTCAAGGTTAGATTACTCCGGATCATATCACCGGTGAAACGCTTCAAAAATCAGCGCAACAGTAATGTTGAGCAAGACAGGTGCCCGCCAAGCGAAGAAGCAGCCGACCACCAGGGACAAGACATCAAAAACTGAACAGATGACGCGTCGCCTAATAATCGAAGGCAATTGGCGCTTCGCGGTAACGGTTGATGATGAACGCCGAGTTTTCGAAAATCTCCCAAATGCCCGGGATTAGGTGGCAACCGCAAGGCGCAACCGAGCGCCCAGTCACCATGCCAAAGCTCGACCTAACCACATTTGCAAATCGCCACGCGGCCTTGGCGTCACAAAATTCAAATCGGCAAGTCCATGCTCTCCTTCACCTCTTCCATCACTGTGTATGTCCGCGTCTCGCGCACACCTGGCACCGACGTCAGAAGCCCCGACAAAAAATGTCGATACGCCGCCATATCGGCGACCCGCGCCTTGACGAGATAGTCAAATCCGCCCGCAATCAAATGGCATTCCAACACATCCGGTGCTTTGCGGATCGCCAAGGCAAAAGCATCGAAAATATCAGGTGTCGTGCGCTCCAGTTTGACCTCGACAAACAGTAACAAAGCACGATTGAGCTTGTTCGGTGACAGACGCGCGGTGTAGCCTAAAATATAGCCGTCGCGGGTGAGGCGCTTGACCCGTTCGTTGGTCGCGGTGGGGGACAAATGGATGCGCTCGGAGAGTTCGGTATTGGTCAAGCGTCCATCCGCCTGCAATTCGCGCAGGATCTTCCTGTCAATCTGATCCACATCCTTGATTTCCACTAAATTTCTCCGATAGGTAATTTTTTCAACTATAAAATTACAAATCAATAGCGAGAAACACAAGAAAATTTGCGATATATGGAGAAAATAAAATCAGGAGAACGACGATGAGCACGCAAGCGGGATTTTACTCTGAACATGCGCCCGATGACACAAAAATCGTCGGCGAGCTTTTAGCGCAAATCGAATTTCGTCCGGAGATGAATTCAGCCATCGACCGGCGGGCCACGCGCTATATCGAGTTCATCCGCAAGGCGGGTACCGGCATCGGCGGCGTTGAAGATTTCCTGCGCGAATATGGGCTTTCCACGCGCGAGGGGCTTGCTCTGATGGTCTTGGCCGAGGCGCTCTTACGTGTGCCGGACGCGGCGACGCAGGATAAATTGATCGAAGACAAGTTGAAGCAGGGCGGCTGGGCGACGCATGAGGGTCAAGGCGGATCGCCCTTCGTCGCCGCCTCCGCTTGGGCGCTTGGACTGTCGGCTAAAGTCATCAAGCCGGGCGAAACGCCGGAGGGCGTCATTGGCCAGTTGATGAAGCGCGTCGGATTGCCGACTGTGCGCATTGCGACCAAACAGGCAATGCGTTTTCTCGGCTCGCATTTTGTGCTCGGCGAAAACATCAAGGATGCGCTTTCCCGCGCCCGCTCGAATGAGACCAAGGGCTACCGCCACTCTTTCGACATGCTCGGCGAAGGCGCACGAACGGCCGAGGATGCGCGGCGCTATTACAAGAGTTATTCCGACGCGATTGAAGCCATCGGCCGCGCCGCAGGCAACAAGGCGCTTCCGGACCGGCCGGGTATTTCAGTGAAGCTGTCAGCGCTGCATCCGCGCTATGTGGTGACGCAGAAAGCCAGAGTGATGGCAGAGCTTGTGCCGCTGGTTTTGCAGCTGGCGCAAAAGGCCAAGAGCTTTGATCTCAACTTCACCATTGATGCCGAAGAGGTTGACCGGCTGGAACTGTCGCTCGATGTGATTGACGCGGTGTTCGCGGATGCCTCGCTCGCCGGATGGGACGGGTTCGGCCTTGCCATTCAATCCTACCAAAAGCGCGCCCGCGATGTGATCCGTCATATCGAAGCGCTGGCGATCAAGCATAAGCGCCGGATGATGGTGCGTCTCGTTAAGGGTGCTTATTGGGACACCGAGGTCAAACGTGCGCAGGAGCGCGGGCTGGACGGCTATCCAGTCTTCACCCGCAAGGCTGCGACCGACGCGTCGTATCTCGCCTGCGCGCGTCAAATGCTGGCGGCGCGACCAACACTGTTCCCGCAATTTGCCACGCATAACGCGCTGACCGTCGCCTCGATCATTGAAATGGCGGGCACGGACCGCACGGGCTTCGAGTTCCAGCGTCTGCATGGCATGGGTGAATCGTTGTTCAAGAATGTCACCGAGGGGGAAGACAAAATCGCCTGCCACATCTATGCGCCGGTCGGCGGCTACCGCGACCTCTTGGCCTATCTGGTGCGCCGCTTGCTGGAGAATGGGGCAAACTCGTCGTTTGTCGCTGTGGTCGGCGATGAGAATGTGCCGATTGCGGACCTGCTCGTGCGTCCCGGGCTCAAGCTAAATGACGGCCTCGGCTATAGACATCCGCAAATCCCGCTGCCGCTCGATATTTACAACGACCGCGCCAATTCCAAAGGTGTCGAGTTTGGCGACCGCAGGGCGTTCAATTCGCTTTTACACGGCATTGGCCGCACCTCGGGTAAGGTCAACGCGACACCGCTCATCAAGGGCGAAAAGGCGAGCGGCAAGGCTGAAGATGTGCGCTCCCCGAATGATGGGCAAGTCGTAGGCTCGGTGGTTTTGGCAACGCCGGAGCTCGCCAAGGCCGCCGTCGATAACGCCCGCAAGGGATTCCCCGCTTGGTCTGCAACGCCAGTGGACGTGCGCGCTAAAGCCTTGAACAAGGCCGCTGATCTTCTCGAAGCCAAGCGCGACGAGTTTATGGCTTTGCTGACCCGCGAGGCCGGGAAGACCTATGATGACGGGCTGTCGGAAGTGCGCGAGGCGGTGGATTTCTGCCGCTTCTATGCGAACGAGGCGCAGCGGCTGTTTGGCGAAACGGCACTGCCCGGCCCGACCGGCGAGGACAATGTTTTGCGCCATCGCTGCCGCGGCGTGTTTGTCTGCATCTCGCCGTGGAACTTTCCGCTGGCGATTTTCGCCGGACAGGTCGTTGCGGCGCTGGCGGCGGGCAATGCCGTTGTCGCCAAGCCCGCCGAACAGACGCCGCTCGTCGCGTTCCGCATGGTGCAGCTGCTGCATGAGGCAGGCGTGCCAGCAGAGGCGCTGATGTTCGTGCCGGGTGATGGCAAGATCGGCGCGGCGCTGACCAGCCATCCCAAGATCGACGGCGTCTGCTTCACCGGATCGACCGAGACCGCATGGGCGATCAACCGCACGCTCGCCGCGAAGAACGGCCCCATCGTGCCGCTGATCGCCGAGACCGGCGGCATGAACGCGATGATCGTCGACGCCACCGCGCTGCCGGAGCAGGTAGCGGACGATGTCGTCTCCAGCGCCTTCCGCTCGGCGGGGCAACGTTGTTCAGCCCTGCGCTTGCTGTTTGTGCAGGAGGATGTTGCGGACAAGATGGTGGAGATGATCCAAGGCGCGGCGGATGAACTTACCGTCGGCGATCCGTCTTTGATCGAGACGGACATTGGTCCCGTCATCGACGCCGACCAATTAAAAATGCTGAACGACCACATCCTCGCCATGCGCAAGGGCCAAAAGGTGCGTTTTGCCGGAAAAGCCCCGAAAGACGGCCTGTTCTTCGCGCCGCACATTGTTGAGCTCAACAAAGCCGGGGCGCTGGAGCGCGAGATATTCGGGCCGGTGCTGCATGTCGTGCGCTGGAAGGCCGGTCAGCTCGACAAGGTGCTGGATCAAATCGACGCCACCGGCTTCGGTCTGACGCTGGGCGTCCACACCCGCATCGAGGAAACCGTGCGGCAAGTCACCGAGCGGCTCAACGCCGGCAATATCTACGTCAACCGCAACATGATCGGCGCCGTCGTCGGCACGCAGCCATTCGGCGGATCGGGGCTTTCGGGCACGGGGTTCAAGGCGGGCGGGCCGCATTATCTGCTGCGGTTCTCGCTGGAGCAGGTCGTGAGCGTGAACACGGCTGCGGCGGGCGGGAATGCGAGTTTGATTGCCATGGGGGAGTGAGGGGGCTAGGGCCCTCTGTAGCCACCCTACAAACCCGTCATCCCGGAATGGTCGGTGTTTGAAGCAGGTGAACAATTGCGTTCTTTGCTGGCATGGGTCCCGGATCGGCTTCGCCGTCCGGGATGACGGGCACGTGGGGTGCAAATGAGCGGCGGCATTGCATTCAATTTCCTCCCACCCTCATCCTTTCCCCATCACCCCACCCCAACATTCCCATTCGCGACACACCTCCCTGTCGCATTTAACGCAAGCTGCGGCTATTTTGAGACTGCGGCTTATGCCTGATACAAGGCATGTTT
>JANOYJ010000473.1:0-10961 GCA_031428815.1 Phyllobacterium sp. | reverse complement strand
AGAATACATGCCATGCTCCTTTAGTAATCACGATTGGTCGAATATGTCGGTATGTGCCTTGCCTTGAAAAGCGGTCCTAGCTCATGAAAAGCTCGATTCAAAATCTCCACCGCACGGGAGCATAAACGCAAGTCTCGCTTTAAGGTTCCTGACTGAATACGTCATGCCGAGGCAATTTAAAAAATCTGTTAGGCGGCGATCTTTGACTTGGTATCAAAGAACAAGGCTTGGCTGATCACTGCTTTCACCATGTCCGGCATAAATGGCTTTGTGATAAGGAATGTTGGCTCAGGCCGCTCGCCTGTTAGCAAGCGCTCTGGAAAGGCTGTAATAAAAATCACCGGAACTTCGAACTGGCGCAGGATCTTGCCAACGGCGTCCAATCCGGAACTCCCATCCGCAAGCTGAATATCGGCTAGCACCAAACCAGGTCGCTTGGATGACGCGAGTGCGAGCGCTTCCTGTTCAGTCCGGGCAATTCCAGTCACTCTATGGCCGAGTGAGGCAAGTATGTCCTCGATATCCAAAGCAATCAGAGGTTCGTCCTCAATCACAAGAACATCTGTGGCGACTTGTCTTGTGATAATGGCAGAGGCTTCCGCAAGCAGCTCCGAAACTTTCGACGGCGCACAGGCCAGTATCTCGCCGATTTCGCTGGCTTGAAAGCCTTCCACCGCCATGAGGAGAAATGCTTCGCGCGACTTGGGCGGCATCGCCAGCAGATGCTGTTGCGCGGACGCTTCCCAATTTTCGGAGGGATGGTTCGTCTTCAAATTGAACGAAAGAGATTCCCAAAGGTGGCAATAAGTACGATACAACGCGACCCGCAAATCCGCCGCCTTCTCGAACGCAGAAGGATCAGCAATCACAGACTCGAGTAGTGCTGCCACATAGGCGTCACCGCTCTGCTGATCGCCCGTCAGTGCGCGGGAAAACCGGCGTAGAAACGGCAAGTGCGGCGCTATGCTGAGTGACAAATTCATCGCTGTTCTCCCCAAGGCTTGCCAACATGGCGGGTCATTGTCCCGTCAAAGCTTACCGCTAAAAATTGCAAACGCGCAATTAACAAATAAGTTCCATGAATTAATGACAATTTTTTGGAACCAATTTATCATCACGGCGTTTGATGGTGGAAAACGTGCGCGGAAAGTATTCCGGGCTCGTTGGATAACCACCCTTGCGGTGCAACAGGTGAGACATGGCGGAAAATACGGATAGTAAAAAATTGTCTGGTAAGCCAGTCAAAACCAAAGTCAAGAAAATGAACGGAATTCAACACCAATCAACTTTGCTCCCCATTCACGACATGTTGGGTGATAAACTGAAGGCCTATTATGCCCAAGTTGCGAGCGAACCTATTCCGGACCGTCTCACTGATTTGCTTGCCGAACTTGAAGCGCAAAGTGCCAAAAAGCGTCAGTCCTAAGAATATGCAACCTTGTGTAAACGGCATCAGCACATGAGTAATGCACCCGAGTTCGCAGATCAACTCATTGCGGCGATACCGGGGCTGCGAGCCTTCGGCGTGTCTTTGACCGCGAAGAGCGACCGCGCGGACGACCTTGTGCAGGAAACCCTGCTCAAGGCGTGGAAACACCATGATAGTTTTGAGCCGGGCACCAACATGAAGGCGTGGCTCTACACGATCTTACGCAATGAATTTTACACCCAAATTCGCAAACGCAAGCGCGAAGTGGAAGATGCGGACGGCGTGTATTCCGGCAGAGTTGCCGTGCAAGCCGGCCAGCACAGCCATCTTGATATGGCTGACATGAGATCGGCGCTCGCGCTTTTACCCGATGATCAACGCGAGGCGATTATTCTCGTGGGTGCGTCCGGCTTTTCATACGAGGAAGCTGCCGACATTTGCCATGTCGCAGTAGGCACAATTAAGAGCCGTGTAAGCCGCGCCAGAGCGCGGTTGAACGAGCTTCTGCAATTGGCGTCAGACGAGACGCAAGATAGTTCTCCCGAAAATTCTACGGCGGCGCTGATAGACCGTTAGTGCGCGGAAACACGCCGTTGTGACAATTTTATCGCAACAATGGAACAAAAATTTCTCTGCCTCGTTATGTGAGCGCATACGCCGCCAACGGCGTCAGGAGGTTATCATGTCCAGCACAGTCCTTATTGTCATTCTCGTCATTCTTCTCGTGGGCGCTTTGCCGAGTTGGGGTTATAGTCGAAACTGGGGTTACGGCCCTTCCGGGCTCGTAGGCGCGGGCCTTATCATCCTGCTTATTCTGGCGCTGATGGGCAGACTTTGACAACAAGTACAGATGTTTCCGAGACTGGTTCGCCAGTCGGATCGGATTTGACAGAGAAGTATCTGAAAAATATCAGAAACTTTCTCGGCGGTATTTTTATCGTCGTCGTTACCTTTGCTCTCGACTTCGGTCGAGAGTTTTTACTCCCGGTGACGTTGGCTTTTTTCATCGCCCTTACATTTCGGCCAACTGTTCGAAAACTGCATAAGCACAACATCCCCGGTTGGCTTGCAACGGCCGCGTTCATGACCGTGGTGATTATTGCGGGCATCGCGGCAATTTATACTGTCAGCGGGCCCATCGCCGATTGGGTCTCGAACGCCCCGACATATATCAAAGCGTTTGCCGAAAAACTAACCGCAATCCGCGATTCCATCGAGTCGTTCATCAATTTCTCCGCGCAACTTCAAAACACGACCGACGTGTCAAGTCCTACACTCGCGGTCCCGGTGGTTGTTGAAAATAATTCCCCCGTCATGTCTTTCATTGCCCAAGGCACGGGATACTCAGCGGACGTTGTTACAACAATTGTGCTGACACTCGTCATTGCCGCGTTCATGATGGCTTCTGGAGATCTGTTTTACGAGAAGCTTATTCGGGTCATGCCGACACTCACCGACAAAAAACGCGCGTTGCGCATTGTCTATGATGTGGAGCAAGAAGTATCGGCATATTTGTTGATCGTGACGGCAATCAACGCCGGGCTTGGCATTGCTGTCGCAATCGCATTCTACTTTCTGGGGATGCCCGCTCCTTGGCTTTGGGGTATTTTCGCTTTCCTGTTTAACTTCATTCCCTATGTCGGCGCGTTGGCGGGCATCGCCTTATCGGGCTTCATGGCGGTGACCGTTTTTGATTCTTTGACTTACGCTCTGGCCGTTCCGCTGGCATACGCGGTGATCAACGGGCTTGAAAATCAGTTTGTGACGCCGGTGTTTTTGGGCCGTCGCCTACAGATGAACTCGGTGGCAATCCTGCTGGCGCTGACATTTTGGTCGTGGGAGTGGGGCATTGCCGGAACAATGCTGGCCGTGCCTATTCTCGTGACCGTAAAAGTGTTTTGCGATCATCTCGACGGAATGAAGGGAGTCGGAGAATTCCTGTCCGAGCGACAATCCCAAGTCCCTGATCAGGCTGAACCCTTAAACCAGAACACTTAGTCACCATTTACAACAGCTGACTAAGAATGGTCATCAATAGTTTGTCCTCAGAGTATGGCTTGTAAATCACGGGGGTGCTGTCGCTGACATAATCAGAATAGCCCGTTGTGATAACTGACGGAATTCCAACAGCGTCAATTTCGGCACTCACTTCTGTGCCACATCCATCGGGCAATTTTAGATCCAGTAAAACAAATGCAATATCTGCGTGCTGGGACAAAATCTTTCTTGCTTCCCGAACGCTGCCCGCCAAGAGAATTTCGCTTGCGCCATGGTCCGTAAGCAAGCTCTCTAAATCCAATGCCAGAATTTTCTCATCCTCAACAATAAGGACTTTCAGCCCGGCAATAGGGTTGTGCCCTCGGACAAAAGCATATTGCTCAGTTCGCAGCGACATGTTCATATTCTTCCACGCTCTCTTTTCGGGATACCGTGTGTCATCTATCTTATGGTCGCGTCATTAAACTAAGACATAACAAGGCAATATTATGCAAGTTACCGCGCAAGACAAATCGCCAGCTCAGACAAAGGCAGGGAGTTCTCATAAAATCCCTTGTACAGAATGCCCTCTTCGCGGGCTCAAGATTTTCCGCGATTTCACGGAGTCTGAATTACAATTTGTTGAAAGCTTCAAGAGCGGCGAACTCACTTTGGAGGCCGGTGCCACACTATTACGCGAGGGAGATGACAGCCCGCGACTTTATACGCTGCTTTCCGGGTGGATGTTTCGCTACAAAACTTTGCCAGACGGTCGCAGACAAATTCTGAATCTGGTCTTGCCGGGTGATTTTGTTGGGTTGCAGGCTTCGGTATTTCACGAAGCCCAGCACACGATCGAGGCGCTTAGCGAAGTGGTCCTGTGCGTCTTCCCGCGCGAAAAATTATCGTCACTCTTTTCCACTCAACCGGGATTGGCATTTGACGTCACTTGGCTTGCCGCGCGCGAGGAACGCATGCTCGACGACAATTTGTTGAGCATTGGACGACGTACTGCGATAGAGCGGATGGCCAACTTGATTATGCACTTGTTTAGGCGGGCAAGAGAGTTGCGGCTTGTGCGGGATATGGCGTTCACCACCCCGATCAATCAACAGCATTTGGCCGATATGCTTGGACTTTCGTTGGTTCACACCAACAAGACGTTGCGAAAATTATATGATCGCGGAATCATTTCCTGGCGTGATAAAATTCTCACGGTAAAAGACGAAGCGAGGCTTGCGGCTGTCGCAAAATTTGACGGCGGCAATAGCCCGCCCCGGCCGATTATCTAAGTAAACAGAAAAAGCAGGATGATAATTGGAATCGGAATGCCGATCAGCCAAAGCAAAATTCCTCGCATGATTACACCTGTCTAATGGTTTCGATACGCCCTTAACGCCCGCAAATGTGAATCGTTCCAACAATTGTGGAACTACCCTCAGCTTGGCACGTTCCTGAATTCCACAGGAGGTCGACATGCCTGCAAAATCCAAAGCCCAACAAAAAGCCGCAGGTGCCGCTCTGTCGGCAAAACGCGGCGAAACTCCCCCATCTTCACTCCTCGGCGCGTCCAAGGAAATGTATGATTCTATGACAGAATCTGAGCTCGACAACATAGCATCGACGAAGACGAAACGGCTGCCTGATCACAAAGTTTCAAGTTGAACGGAACCAATTGGCTTCGAGATTGTTACGCCTGACACTTAACACGGAGAACCACTATGAATTCGATCATTTATCTCGTCGGTTTGGTTGTCGTCGTCTTGGCAATATTGTCGTTCATCGGCCTCAATTGAGCGCTTGCGTTTTGTCCGTTTTCATAAGGAACACTTAAAATGGTTGTCCAGACCTTGTCGTCAACGCCGACAGTTCCCGTCACCGCTTCCTCCGGAGCAATCCGTTATGTCGACTGGGGTGCTATTTTTGCCGGCACTGTCATTGCTGTCGCGATGTTCTCTATCCTTGCAACCTTTGGCTCCGCGATCGGTTTATCGCTGAGCGCAATGAAAGGTACTTCGGCCATATCTACGGCTGGTCTGTTGGTTGCTGCTGCGTTGTGGGGACTTTGGGTTCAGATTTCGAGCTATATGGCCGGGGCATACGTTACAGGAAGGCTCCGGCACAGAATTGGTGACGCGGATCCACATGAAGTTGAAATGCGTGATGGCGCTCATGGGCTCGTCATGTGGGCAGTCGGCGTCATCATAAGCGGATTATTCGCCAGTTGGATTGCGTTTTCCGGAGTCTCTGCTGTTGCGGGGCTGGCGCAAAGCGCCGGTGCAGACAACGTGCAATATTATGCGGAAACTTTGATGCGACCTGCGAGCGGATCGAGTCAACCTGGTGCAAACTCGCAAATAATGGATTCCGAGCAAACTGCGAGAATTCTCGGAAGGATTCTGATTAGTTCCGATGAATCGGATGAAGCGTATTTGGTGAGCAAAATATCGTCGAGCACCGGTTTGCCTGAAGCCGAAGCAAAGGCCCGTCTTGACGAGATCACGAAGGAGATGAAAGATGCCGCAGAAACGGCACGCCGGTCCGCCATCGTTTTAGCCTTCTTTACAGCGGTATCGTTGCTGTTGAGCGCGGTTGGCGCCTGGTGGGCAGCACAAAAAGGCGGGGAGCATCGCGATCAAGGCACCGACTATAGCCATTTGACGCGTTGGCGCTGAATAGAATTATAGGAGCTGCCTTTCACCGTGCGACATTGGCCGGAACCTATCGCAAGCATTGCGGCCAATGATCCAGTTTTCGAAAGTCAAGAAATGCAACATTTGCCATCGGGGGACGGCACACCAAGGAACACCATCGCAGCTGTGGCGGAGGGGAACTCGAGAATGCCGGCGGCTAACAAAGCCCTTTCCGTTAAAGCTGACGCCGAACTTCGAGATCAACACGAGCGCTTGAAGCTTGCCTTAACTGTCAGCGGCATGGGCACGTGGGAGATGAACCTTGTCACCGGTCAGCGAACGTGGTCTGACGAAACCGTTGCGCTGCATGGCATTCAAGTAAGCCAGATTAATCGCGATAGCGTGCAGCTCACCGACGAATTGATGCTTTCAGAGGATCGTGCGCGGCTCGAAACACTTCATGCAGAACTGCGGGCTGGACTTGATGCCTATGATTTCGAATACCGTGTCCGTGCGCCGGACAAGCTTCGCTGGATCGCGGCACGCGGCACCGTGGTTGAGCGTTCACCCGAAGGCCCCACACGAATTGTCGGCGTTGCGTGGGATGTAACGGACCTCAAAGAAGCAGCGTTTGACCGGCTGGCGAATGAGGAGCGACTGAGACTTGCCACCGAAGCAGCGGATATGTTCGCTTGGGAGATTGACTTAATCAATGGAAAGCTGAAATGGGCGGAGAATGCCGCAACGGTCATTGGTTGTACTCCCCGGCAACTTTCTGAGGACCCGTCTGACGGGGCGTTCTTTGTTTTACCAGCCGACCGTTCAAGAATTATGCAGGAGTTTGCGGCCGCGCAGGCATCGGGCGCGGATACCTACAGCCTCGAGTTTCGCGGGATAGAACCGCACGGTGATCGTGCTTTCTGGCAAGCACATGGCAAATTAATCCGGGGCAAATGGGGTTCGGTTGACCGGGCGGTCGGCATTACTCAAAATATCACCAAACAAAAGGTCGCCGAAGAAAAAGTTCGCATTATTGCCGAACGTCTCGCAACGGCAGAAGCTGCTGCGGGCGCGCTGAATTACGATTGGGATCTATCGACGGGAAAAATATGGCGTAGTGTCGGCCTCACCCGCATTCTTGGTTGGACCCCCGAAGAATTAGGTAGTTCACCAGACGACTGGGCCGCGCTTAAACACCCCGACGACAGACTTAGATCCAGTCCATCGCGATTTAATGATTACGTTCAAGCCAATGACCAATATGTCATGGAGTACAGGCTTCGGCACAAAGATGGACATTATGTTTGGGTCCTGGATTCCGGTCGGGTCTTTCGTGATAAATCCGGGACTGTGGTGCGTTATGTCGGTGCCACAATTGACATCTCTGCACGTAAAAAATCTGAACAAGATCTGCGCCGTCAAGCAAGCTTGATTGACTTGTCTTTTGAACCCATTTTTGTGTGGCATCCCGAGCGCGGCATCGTTGAATGGAACAAAGGGGCGGAGCAACTTTACGGCTTTTCCCGCGCCGAAGCGCTGGGCATGCAAAGCCATCTACTGCTGCGGACACTTCATCCCATACCGCTTGCGGACATCATGGCGCACCTTAAAACCGATGGCACTTGGACCGGTGAGATTTGCCAGCATACCAAAGCCGGGCGCACGGTCTTTCTTGAAAGCAGACATCAAATCATTGATGTGGATGATGAGTTTTTCGTTTTGGAAACCAACCATGACGTTACAGAGCGCAAACGTGCGGAAGCAAATATTGCCCGTATGGCCTCGATCGCGTCGGCCTCCCACGATGCTTTGTTCGGCCTTTCTTTGAATGGCGTTATTGAAGCTTGGAATCCTTCCGCAGAAAGACTTTTCGGCTATTCCGCAGAGGAAGCCGTGGGCCAGAATGTGAGCCTTTTGGCCGATGTCAACGAGCTTCAAGAGCAGGCCGGAATTCTCGAGAGAGTGCGATCCGGCGAATCGGTCGGACCGCTCGACACAAAGCGGTTACATAAAGACCGCAGCAGTTTCGACGTGTCAATTTCTGTTGCGCCCGTCAAAGCTGAAGACGGGTCGGTGATCGGCATGTCTGCGGCAGTGTATGACATCACGGACAGAAAGGAATGGGAAGCGCGCCAGTTGCTCATGTCGCGGGAGCTCGCGCACCGCGTCAAAAACTCGTTTGCTGTGCTACAGGCAATACTACGTTCCACATTAAAATCGGCAAGGGATCCGCAGCATTTCGCTGACGCTTTCTCCAGCCGCCTGCACAGCCTTGCTGCGGCCCAGGACATATTAACTGCCAGTGATTGGAGAAGCGCCGAACTGGGTGCTCTTGCGCGACATCAGCTGTCTTTTGTGACAGCCATTCAGCCAAATAGAATTACAATTTCGGGGCCTGTGGTGAACCTTCCCGCCGAATATGCGGCGCCGCTTGGCCTAATTATCAATGAGCTTGCCACCAATGCCATTAAACACGGTGCCCTTTCCACCCCTCTTGGCAGCATAGGTCTATCTTGGCACATGGAAAAAGATAAGGCGCAGCCTTCAAAGCTGATCGTGAATTGGGCCGAGCGTGGTGTCGGCAAGTCCGCAATCCGCGGGCCGGATGGTTTTGGAACCACGCTTATTGAAAAAAGTCTCGCGCCGGCAAAAGTGGAGCGCGTCTATGGGCCGGAGGGCCTGACCTGCACCTTGGAAATATCGATCAATTCCATCGACGAACCTGCATCAACTCTATGAGTTTTAGAGTTGGGCAAAAAAATTGAGGGACATACTGGAACCATTTAAGAACTCGCGCGTTTTTATATTACGCGCCGCAAGTTCCCCCGACTGCTTGACATCCTGTCCAGCACGCGGTGCGTAACTCCCATCTTGCCTCTGGGTTCCCCCCCTAGCCCAGAGGCAAGTTCCCCAAGTTTGATACGATTGTCCGCCCCGCAAGGGGGTCATCGTCATTGCCACCGGCCCACGCGATCGCGACGCCACTGTTACAACCCCTTGATCTTTTCAGCCTTATCTCTCATAAATCTGCCATGAGTGCTGCAAATAGTTTAATCTAAATTCGAGGCCTCAGTGGAAATAAAAAAATCAATGATCGGGCGAATGTGAGCGGTGGAATGTGGGACGTTGATCGCCTGCGAGTCGCAACGGATGCGGCAGGCGTTGCGTTGTGGTCGTGGAATGTTGATACGGACAGAATAACTTTAGATGATCGAGCGCTGGATTTATGGGGGGTGGACCGAGGCTCGGCCGTCACCTTCGAAGAATTGTCTGCAAGGATCCATCCTTCAGATTTGGACAAGGTGCGGGCCGCTTTCGCAGCTACGCGAGAACAGTTTGGTGCCTATGAAACAGACTTTCGCATTCTGGTCGGAAAAGAAGTTCGTTGGATTTCTGCGCGTGGCAGGGGCGACGACCAAGGAATCATCGGGCGCATCATGTACGGTGTCTTCATTGACGTCAGCGTTCGTAAGCGCGCTGAAGAGGCGCGCGAGCTTGTTACCGGGGAGATGCATCACCGCATAAAAAATCTCTTTGCACTTGCTTCTGCGCTGGCCGGGATTGCCTCCCGAACGACAACCACGAAAGAGGCAATGACGCGAGATTTGACACAACGCTTGATAGCGCTCTCCGAGGCGCACGAACTAATCCGTCCCGACTCCAGATCTCAATCTCGCGCCGGAGAACTCGGCGACTTACTCGGGGTGCTTCTAAAGCCATATTTAGACCGGGAATCAAACAACTATCGCGTCAAGATTGACGTCCCGAGTTTGCTTGTTGGCGAACATTCGGCGACGGCGGTTGCCTTGGTCGTTCATGAACTAGCGACAAACTCCATGAAATACGGCGCCCTCTCTTCGCCGACCGGCAAGCTTTCTATATCAGGACAACAGACCGGCGAGATAATTGACATCAATTGGCGGGAAACGGGTGGCCCGCCCATCACTTCCACTCCGAAATCAACCGGCTTCGGCAGCAGGCTCGTGATCGCAAGCGTAGAGGGCCAATTGGGTGGTTCGATTTTGATCGAATGGCCAGCCGAAGGCATCGTGGTGAAGCTCAAACTCAATATGGCGCGGCTTGGAGCTTAAGTGGCCTCGAGTTGAACGGCGATCTAGGCGCCGCAGTATTGTGGTCATGAATGTAATAAGGCGACGTCACAGCACCACCTTGGCATGCTGCCCGGGATCGGCGACCACCGCTTGTTCGCCTTTTATGTAGGCTTTGAGCGCCGTCATCGCGTAGCTGATGCCTTCGCTGCCGGAATTATCCCAATATTCCGCGTCCTGCGGCTCGATTCTCAAGATTACCAACGACGCATCGTCTTTGCCTTCGGGAAACCAGACGCGCCATGATTCGGACCAAAGGCGATCAATGAGATCTGGATCCGTAGACAGGTGCGCCGTTCCCTGTAGCGAGATGAAAACAGAATCTCCTTGAAAGATCAGCGTCACATCTGGGTCATTCTCAATGTCACGCAACTTGCCGGAATCAAGCGATGTGGCGAAATAGAGTTCTCCGTCTTTGCTGATTTCGGCTATGTGCATTGGTCTTCCATGTATGGAACGGTCACCTGAGCGGGTGATCATCATCGTGGTCGAGAAGCTTTTTAAAAGATCATTCAGGTGGCGCTGCGGGTGCACATTCATAACCGTTCTCTCGGATTTAGTCGGGGGCTTCGGAGTGAACGTTTTCCCGTCGCTTTGGTTCCACTCGCCCGGCGTTCACGCGAATTGCACTTTGGGAACTAACCGCGCACTCAAAAGTTACCGTCTTGCGGCAGAATTTGCCGTCTGCATGCATTGGAGAATCTCATGATACACATTACCAATATGCTTACCGTAGCGGGCCTGGCATCTGCACTCATGTTTACAGGCGCCACCGCACAGGCAGAGATGCTGACTTTCAAGGCAGAGATGCTG